>JAUNXW010000199.1 GCA_030539595.1 Methanocorpusculum sp.
ATATTAGATTACACTTTTGGACAGGCTCATGAGGCTGTCCAATCGTGATTAAATCCGTTGGACAAGATTTTATTGGGGTTTTTTTAGTGTTGAGCACATCACGAAAAAATACATTTCCAGAAGTAATTTTAAGATTGAACTGTCGCACAATTAAGCCATAACAATAAACATCAACCGACGCCAATACTGTTACAATATGCTGACCTTTATCGGATTAGGTCTATTTGACGAAAAAGACGTATCTCTTCGCGGAGCAGAAGCGATACGAACTGCTGACACTGTTTTTCTTGAGGTTTATACCTCAGTTCTAACCGGCTCATCAATTCAGAAACTCGAAGAGTTCTACGGAAAAAAAATAATCCCGCTCTATCGGGAAGACGTTGAAATAAAAAGCGACAGGATAATCGAAGCCGCCAAAAACGGAAACGCCGTTTTTTTAACGGCTGGAGATTCAATGGTTGCAACAACCCACGCAGACATCAGAATGCGCTGTGCCGAAGCTGGCGTTGAAACAAAAATAATTCACGGCGCATCAATAACAACAGCAGTCTGCGGGCTCTCCGGTCTGCAGAACTATCGTTTCGGAAAATCCGTCTCTGTTCCTTTCCCTTACGGAAAATGGTTTCCGATGACACCTATTGAAGTAATATCTGCCAACCTCAAAGAGAATCTCCACACGCTTGTTTTCCTCGACATACAAAAGGACAAAGAAAGATATATGAAAATTTCCGAAGCAGTTGAAATTCTCGAAGAACAGGCAAGACGTGCGGAAAAATCAATTCCGTTATACATAGGAATTGCAAGAGCAGGCTCGCCAAACCCCGCAGTTCACGCAGGAGATGCGGAAGAAATGAAGAAATTTGATTTCGGCTTACCTCTCCACATATTAATTGTTCCGGCAGAACTTCATGACATGGAAAAAGAATATCTCAAAATTTTTGCGGGGTTAAAATGCTGACAGAAGATTTTCTTAACTGTTTTTCATCAGACAGCGTTCTTGTAAATTCTGCCGTTCCAAAATCAACAATCCTTAACGGAGTTGCCGATGAAATTCTTGAAATGGTAAATTCTTACGCATCCGATGCGGTAGTTTTTCTGAAAAAAGGTGACTGCGTGAATGCTTTTGCGGCTGCTGCTTACGGTTACGGCTGGCTTGACTGCGGAATTTATCTTGGATTTTTAACCGGAAGAGAAACAGCTCCTATCCCCACTCTTGAAAATACAGTTTCAGAAGAGCTTATTGAGCACCTGACAGAAAAAACAAACCGCTATCAGAGGATGCTTAATGATGCTGTTAACTGTGTTGAGATTTCACCGGACTCAGGCTCTGTTATGTATACTGCCGCTGAAAAAATTATGAGAACAGCAAAATCCCATCTGAGCGCGGGCGGTTTGATTATGAGGGCTGATATGGTTAATGCCCTGTCGATTTTTTCATACGGCTACGGCTGGCTTGACTGCGGAGTAAGAGCCGGACTTTTTCAGATAAAAGGCGACAGGCATCTCTTTACGATTTAAAATAAATTTAGAACTGCCCTCATCTTTTTTTTCAAAACTTGTTGATAGAAATATTAGGTTGTTCTGCCAAATCGTGGATAATTTATTGGAGACAGTATTTGGAAATACTTCTTAATTGTCGTACAAATTCCTCTGCAATTAATTGATTAAAAAAAAGATTATTAATTATTTACCTGATGTCTGGACGTATCCGACGAGTTCGATATTAATCGTGTCCGAACCGTATTGAATAACAACCATATCATCAGTTTTCTGTGTAACAACACCGATGCGGATTGCGCTTGCATCCTCTTCAAGTTCGTCCTTATAGGTTTCTGTTAAATAAAGTTCAGTTCCAACCTGAAGTTCATCAAATGTAGCTCCAATTTCCTGTGCGTTAATTGCATCTTTTGTATAAGTGTATGCAAGCTGCGAACCGCTTCCCGCAACAGTCGTTGATTGTCCCGGGTAAAGTCCTATTACTCCGTTTGAAATCTGATTGTATTCATTAGCATACATTACAAGCGGATACTGATATGCGGAACTTGAAAGGTAGACGCTTTCGTTTGTCTCAGTTCCTGCGTATAATGCAAATGTGCCTGTAAATGTCGAGACGTTACCGACATACATCGTTGCGTTTACCTGAACAGGATATCCTGCCTGAGCCGGAACATTTGATGAAGTTCCGCCGTTGTTGCCGCTGAATAAATTCGGTATATTACTAAACGAAATTATACACATTACTACAACCAGAACACAGAATGCCACAACACCGACCTGCATCCAGTTTATTTCTTTCTTTTTGGGTTTATCGCTTGAGCCCGTTTTCTTTTGAACAGCCATTCTGGTATATTATGGGTATTTTATATCTTAAACATCTTCTCTTTATCATCTTGTGCTCTAAAGAGAAACTTAATATACTTACATGACTTACTATTAGTAAATCACTGTGAAAAACAGTGAGAAGT
>JAUNXW010000055.1:0-4566 GCA_030539595.1 Methanocorpusculum sp.
GCATGTATAAATTTTCTAAGCAGAAACAGACTCGTTATTTTCGGCTTCATCTGCCATGCTGATGTAAAGTGAGAAGGCTTTGTCCGTGAGGGTATATCTTGCAATTTTCCCATCGTATTCGCACATAGCAAGATTAGCGTGTATAAGTTTTTTTAGATGCCAGCCTGCAGTTGAGCGGGCTATTCCAAGAATCTCTGAGATGTCTGCTATAGTTGCTTTCGGATTGTGTCTGAGGATACGAATTATGTCGCCAGTTTTTTTCTGCGCAAGGCAAATGTGAATAGCAAGTTCTTCATCTGATATCTTGTGTGTACACGGTATATAACAGAAGTGACCGACATTATCCGATGCTTTGATTTCCCGATTTTTCAAAAGAATTTTGAGATGATGACGAACAGAGCCTCTGGAGATACCTGTTATATGCACAATATTTTGCTGTGAGATACATGGGTGATTTACAATACACCGATATATCTGTTCCTGTCGTGAGTTTTGTGCACGCGGTTTTTTGCTGTTTTTTTTTACGATAAAGGATAACAAAGCCAAATCCGATGGAGAGATAAAGAAGTGAAAGAAGTTTGGAAAAAGAAGGTGGAATATATGCCATTGGATAAGTAATAAAACGAAGAATAATATCACGTGGTGGAAGCTGCCAGAGTTCTACGTTGATAATCTCAGTACCATCGTAGATAGGCTCTATATCTTCTTCGAGTACGGTATATATTACTCCATTGATATCAACTTCATCTGTTAGTATTGGAATAGTTTCAGGGTTGTAGTTAATCCCATGAATCTGTCCTCCATCGATAAAAAAAAGAAAAACTGACGGTACTGCTACAAGCAGCAGAATCAAAATAACTCTGACTGCTTCACGTAGCCTTTCCATTCTGTTCATTGATAGCTATTGATTTTCAATGTATATGATTGTATCCCCGTTACTGCAGTACCGGCAACTATAAAACCATGAGAGTGCATGGTGTATACTATTTCTTGATAAATGAGATAATATGATTGGCCAAAAAGTTGAGAGTTAAATTTTTGACACAAGTATTTGGCCAATTTCTTTATTTCATTCCCATCTATAATATTATCATAGTTACCCAAAATGACAGAGAAAGTGAAAAAAACAAAAAAACAAAAACTGATTACAGCCGCATTAATTTTTGTGACAGTCATATTTATCTGTGCTGCACTTTTGTGTATGCTTCCGTATCTTGCGGAATCAACAGGTTTGATTGAAGCTAAGACGATGATTCTACTTTATCCGATGGATAAAAACGGCAAGTTACTCACGTCAGAAGAAGTTGAACAGGGTATGGCTCTTAGGAATAAAACGGCTGTCATTATTACTGAAAGTGACTTCAAAGCATATCCTGAAATAGAATCTCTGTTTCTTGGTATAAATCAAAGTATGAACAAATCAGAGGTTACCTTAAACAACCCTCTCAGTGCTGTGTCGGTTAAAACAAGGGACAGATGCAATGAAATACGATACAAGTACGTTAACAATTGTCTTTATTATAACGGGCAATATTATGATGCAGTCATGCCCTATTCATAACCTCATACTAAATCAAAAAAAAAAATATTTTTTTATTCCGCTTTCGCGATTTTTAAGTAACCGAAATCCAAAGACAAACATAACAACAATTTTATTTCGAGAACAGAGTTCAACGGATTTATTTACAATTGAACAGACTCGATTATTAACACAAGTATTTGGCCAATTTCTTTATTTCATTCCCATCTATAATATTATCATAGTTACCCAAAATGACAGAGAAAGTGAAAAAAACAAAAAAACAAAAACTGATTACAGCCGCATTAATTTTTGTGACAGTCATATTTATCTGTGCTGCACTTTTGTGTATGCTTCCGTATCTTGCGGAATCAACAGGTTTGATTGAAGCTAAGACGATGATTCTACTTTATCCGATGGATAAAAACGGCAAGTTACTCACGTCAGAAGAAGTTGAACAGGGTATGGCTCTTAGGAATAAAACGGCTGTCATTATTACTGAAAGTGACTTCAAAGCATATCCTGAAATAGAATCTCTGTTTCTTGGTATAAATCAAAGTATGAACAAATCAGAGGTTACCTTAAACAACCCTCTCAGTGCTGTGTCGGTTAAAACAAGGGACAGATGCAATGAAATACGATACAAGTACGTTAACAATTGTCTTTATTATAACGGGCAATATTATGATGCAGTCATGCCCTATTCATAATCTCAGACTAAATCAAAAAAAATATTTTTAATTCCGCTTTCGTGATTTTTAAGTAACCGAAATCCAAAGACAAACATAACAAAAATCTTATTCTAATAATAGGGTTCAACAGATTTGTTTACGATTGTGCTAACCCAAATATATCACAAACGCACTTATGAATGTTATTAAAGGAATAGGTACAATCTATTCTGCATAAAAGTTCGGGTGTGCTATAGTTAATGATGAAAACAGTGGAGATTTTATTCTCCGGCAAAGTTCAGAAGGTCGGCTTTCGTGCCTGCGTCAGAAATGCGGGAGCGAATCTTGGACTTGCCGGAGAAGTTGAAAATCTTACTGACGGTCGCGTTCGCGCTCTTGTCACAGGCGACGACGTAATTATAGAAAAATTTCTGTCAATGACTTACAGCTGCCCAAGAGCTATAATCAGAAATATTGAGATTAATGAATACGTTCCTACCGAATTCATAGGATTCAATGTTAAGAGAGAATAAGATGAAGATACAAAAAACCATAACATATTTTGAAGGGCCGGGTAAGGAAAATACAAAAGACTGTGCTTTTGCGGCTCTTGAAAGAGCAAAAGAACTTGGAATTAAAAACGTCGTCGTTGCAAGTTCACAAGGTTATACCGCAAAAATATTTCATGAGGCATTTCAGGGAAGCGGCATTCAATTAATAATTGTAACACACGCAGTAGGATTTTCAAAACCCGGAATTTGGGAGTTTGATGCTGATTTGGCAAAGACACTAACGGATTTCGGTGTAAAAATAATCAAAGGAACTCACTCTCTGTCAGGACTTGAACGAGCCATTTCAAGAAATCCGAAACTCG
The DNA here is from genome assembly GCA_030539595.1 of Methanocorpusculum sp. Taxonomy (GTDB): domain Archaea; phylum Halobacteriota; class Methanomicrobia; order Methanomicrobiales; family Methanocorpusculaceae; genus Methanocorpusculum. Next base: position 3,065 of record JAUNXW010000055.1, read on the forward strand.
GCGGTTCAAGCAGAACCGAAGTTATCGCGGAAACTCTCAGAAGAACGGTCTCGGTTGGAACAAAAGTAGCTGTTGAGTGTGTATTGATTGCAGCAGACCAGGGGGCAGTTCCAATAAATGATGAGGTTATTGCTGTTGGAGGAACAGAAGAAGGAGCTGACACGGTTGTTGTGATTAAACCTTCCCACACGGCAAATTATTTTGATTTACAGGTAAGGGAGTTTGTTGCAATTCCAAGGAACAGATAATTAATGGCTCTTAAATCGCTTGCCGACACATTCAGACTTCTGGTTATCACTCCTTACGTCTGGATATCAGGAGTGTTTGCCTGTCTTGCAATTCTTCTTGCATACATTATTTATCTTCAGTTCGGGCTGGTATTTGCAGTTCCTGTTGCGGTTATCACAATATTTCTGATACCCGCATTTTTTGCGGGGACATACGGTGTGATTCTTGAAAATCACGGTTCGCCTTCTGTGTATCTGAAGTACGTCAAATTCGGGTACATCAGATGTCTTCTTCCAACTATTTTTGTCTTTGTTATAGGGCTTATCGCAACCGGAGCTATTGTTTATGTTCTGATTCATCTTGGTTTTGACATGGGAGTTTATGTTTATGTTGCTATGCTTGTTGCACTGCCTTTCCTGTTCTTTTTCTATTTCGCAGACATGGCGGCTTTAATAGGTGCAAGGGGAATTTTTAATTCGCTTCGTGAAAGCACTCTGCGCGTGATGATGGGATCGTTTTCGATTACGGTATTTTATCTGGTGAATATTTTAGTGTTCTTCCTGATGAATTTCGTATTCTCGGCTATAATCTCATTCTATGCTATGGGCAGTATGGATTTTCTGATGAACTTATCTGACGCTGAAATTATTTCTATGGGTCAGGACGAGCTGATGGCTCTTGCTCAGACGAGTATGGATACTTTCTTCGCTTCACAGACTGCTGTGACTGCTTCATTGATTGCGGTCTCTGTTTGTGCACTGTTCTTTATTCCGTTCTTCTCAACATACAAGGCCTGCTTTTTCAAGAGGCTGATTACAACAGTTCCCGCGGCAATTAAAAAGATTGAGGAGGACGGAGAGTATGATTCAAAGGGAAGATGGTTTAAGTATAAGTGAGACCAATACTCACTCTGAGTAAAAAATAAAAAAAATATTTTTAAATTATTCTATTATCTGACTTTCCGCATATCTGTCTTCTGCTGCAAGCAGATATTCAGTGCTTTGTGAAAGAGCCTGCTTTGAGCAGATATCAATACACTGACCGCAGAAAATACAATTGCAGACATAAACACGTATGCGTTTTTGAGGTCTTTCACCATCAGCCAATGGCTTATACACTATCTGCTCAATTGCGTGTGCAGGACAGACTTTCATACACAAACCGCACCCGTTGCATACATTTCTGTCGTAGACAAGTTTTCCTCTCATCTTTTCCGGAGCTTCAACAGGCGGAACAATCTCTGCTTTTCCTTCTGAGACTTTTCCGAGAAAACC
>JAUNXW010000055.1:4576-9580 GCA_030539595.1 Methanocorpusculum sp.
AGATAACCGTTAATTGTTTTCGGCAGACGCTTTGCCGGGAAATAATTTGTCACAGGTTTCCTGAAAGCCTGCGAGATAATTTCCTTAAACATCGGAAGCATTACAGCACCCCCATAAGAAATGCGTCTGCTACAAACAGAATCATTGCAATAATTCCAAGCGCGCCGAATACAAACCAGTAGAGTTTGACGACCTGAGTAATTCTGAATCTTGCCATCATAGTTTTGATGACAGTAACAGACAGAATCATAATTATTATCGCTTTTACCGCAAAGAATACCAAATCAACCGCGCCCGCTGAAATTCCAGAAAGCCCGAAGGCGGGCGATAAATTCCACGGAAGCAGGAGAATAATTCCAAATGCAATAATTGCAACGGTTTTTACTGCCTGAGCGAGTGAAAACATACCGAGATTCTTTCCCGAATACTCTGCAAGTATTCCACCGGCAAGTTCTGTTTCCGCTTCGGGTGAATCAAACGGAACTTTGGAAAGTTCTCCGGGTGTAATCCACGCGAAAAGGAACAGAAGAATAACAATTCCAATAATTCCCAAAGGACCGACAACGTCCCATACAGAAGTCTGCATCAAAGTATTGAGCGAGAAAGGATTTACAACTCCTGAAATCATCAGCCTCCACGCAACCAAAATTACAGCGAAAGCAAGAGGCAGTTCATATGCAATCATTGAAACCATTTCACGCTGCGCTCCAACAGTTGCATAAGGTGAACCTGAGGCAAATCCTCCAATTACTAAAGCAAGCGACGGAACTATTAATAGATACAGAACAAGAATGATATCTCCGGCATCTCCTAAGATTGGAGCAAGGCTTCCAAACGGAAGATACAGCAAGATAGCAATTGATGAAGCAAGAGCTATCACAGGCATTAAATTAAAAAGCCATGAGACAGCATTTGCTGGAACAATATTCTGCTTCGCAAACAGTTTTCTGACATCTGTAAACGGCTGAAGAAGAGGAGGACCAATTCTTGCCTGCATGCGTGCGGTAATTCTTCTGTCGATTCCCGCAAGGAACAGACCGAAGATGATTCCAAGAACCGCGAGAATTACGGTGGCAATAATTGCAGTTATAATAATATTCATTCGCTCATCCTCCGCGACTTAAGATAAGACATCTTCGACAAATCTTCTTTCGTGTAAATCTTCTTAAATCCGTTTTCATCAGCTACCGCAACTCTGTCAGTGCATGAAAGACACGGGTCAACAGATGCTACAATCACAGGAATATCTGCGAGCTGATTTCCTTTCAGAATCAGCGGCCAGACATGAAGATTACTGTAGGAAGATGCTTTGACTTTCCATGCAGCAGGAGCTTCGGCGTTATTCATTGCGACATAGTGAACCGCTTCTCCTCTTGGTGCTTCGTGTCTTCCTACAGCTTCACCCGAGGCTTTTTTACAGAGCGCAAGAATTTTTGCGACCTTTTCCTCGTAAAGAACAGCTCCAAAAGGCATATTATCAAGACAGGTCTCTATGATTTCAATAGACTGTGCAATTTCAAAAATTCTTACAACAATTCTGTCATAAGTATCTCCGTCGCAGTCTTTGCCGTAAATTGTAGGCATCACAGGCTTTAAATCCAAATCTCCGTAAGCACAGTAAGGATAGTCAACTCTTAAGTCTGCGGTTAAACCCGAAGCTCTTGCTGTTGGTCCTACTGTAGAGTATGCGGCTGCTTTTTCCACAGACAAAAGCCCTGTCCCCTTACATCTTGATTTGATTACAGCATCTTCAAGGAAGAGTTTTTTCAGTTTTGCAAACAGGTCTTTGTAGCTGTTGAGACATTTTCTGATTTTATCGAACTTGTCTTCGGTTATATCGCGTCTGACCCCTCCAATCTGAATGATATCATAGTTGACGCGGTTTCCTGTGATAAGTTCAATCGCATCCATTGCCTCTTCTCTTACTCTCCACGCAAGATAGAATAGTGTGTCAAATCCAAGTTCGTGAGCAGCAACTCCTGCCCAGAGAAGATGAGACTGAATACGCTCAAACTCGGCAATTATTGTTCTGACATAATCAGCTCTTTCGGGCGCGTTGATTTCAGCAATCTGCTCAACAGCTCTTGCGAATGCAAGCGAATGTGTTACTCCGCAAATACCGCAAATTCTGTCGGTTAAGTGAACTATCTGAACAGGATTTCTTGAAAGTCCCATCCACTCAATTCCACGATGAGTCTGTCCGGGTGTGAAATCAGCAGATATTACTTCCTCCCCAACAACTGTAAGTTCAATATGAACCGGCTCTTTCAAAGCCGGGTGAATCGGTCCAACAGGAACTTTATACGGTGCGTTGCCTGCCATTATTCAGCACCTCCGTTATTTTCCAGAGGAGGATTTTCTCTTTTTGGTCTACCGCACGCAAAGAGATTTTTAACCATAGTATCAGGGATTTTTTTCTCATCCTTTCTGAGCGGGTAAACATTTTCAGGGAAATCCTGCGGTAAGAAAAATTTGTGCTCGGCTTTGGCAAGCCCGTCAATTTTTATTCCGAGATACTCTTCTTTTTCGTGCTCTGTGAAAGCAGTACCTTCCATTAAATCCGTGAGCGTTGGAAGCACAGCGTCATTTTTCGGCAAATCAAGTGAGAAAATAACAAGAGTTTCATTTCTTGGAACTCCCCCGTAGATTGTGAAAATGTACTGAATTCTGAGGTCGGCTGAATCTGCGCCTTTGTCGTATCCTGAGATGCAGGAAAGGTGAGGATATGAGATTTTCATAAGCTCTTCCGCTGCCTTGTGGACAACATCACGCGAAATTGTTATCAAGATGTTTTTGTTCTCGCGTTTTTTCGTCCCTTCGGTTCTTATCTGAATTTTTGAGTCCAGAACAGAATCACCGAGAGATTTTTTAAGAGATTCAACAATCTGTTCCGGTGTTAAAATATCATCGCTCATTTCTTCTCCCCCTCTAATTTTTCAAGTTTGGCAATCGCTGTAACTACTCCATTAATAAGCGCTTCTGGTCTTATAGCACAACCCGGAACATAAACATCAACCGGAATTATTTCATCAACAGGTCCTGCAAGATTGTATGAAGTTGAGAAAACTCCGCCGGACTGTGCACATGTTCCAACAGCCATAACAACTTTGGGTGACGCCATCTGTGCGTAGACTCTGCGGAGTCTGTCAGCCATCTGATTTGTAACAGGTCCTGTAACAAGCAAAACATCTGCGTGTCTTGGCGAGCCTACTAATTTTATTCCAAAACGCTCGGGGTCATATCTCGGTGTTAAAGCCGCGACTATTTCTATATCGCAGCCGTTGCACGAGCCTGCATTGAAGTGGAAAACCCATAGTGATTTGTTCAGGGATTTAGTGAGTTTCATAAAATCACCGCCAGAATAAAGATGATTATAGTCCCTATCAAGAACCAAGATATGTAGTCATTGATAATTCCTGAGTGGAGCGGAACAAGTTTGTCATAATAACCTTTGAGGGCTCTTGTGAAACCGAAATACATGTTGCCGCCTCTGATATGAACAGCTTCCTTTGGAGGTTCATCGTTTCCCGAAAGGTAAGGTTTGATCTGCTCCGTATCTTTATCATAGTCTTTTTCACCGAGTTTGTAAATCACAGCGGCAAAAATTATTGCAACAGCAATTACTACAAGCCAAATTAATGGATTCCACATACCGTATCCTGTCAATAAATCTCCAATCATAATCCGCCTCCAAATACTGACATAATATAAGCACCTTTGTCAAGCAAAGCTGTTGCAGCAGGCGAGATAATATTGTCTACGACAATATCCGGGAAAATACCGAAACCGATTACAAAGATTGTCAGAATAATCATTGCAATAATCATCGGCTTTGGAACTTCCCTGACTTTATCAAACTCAGGCTGTTTAGGTCCCATAAATATTGAGTGGAAGACTTTCATGAACGAAGCAAGTGTTAAGATACTGACCACCATAGCAATGATTGACAAAATAGGCGAGAAGGCAAACGTTGATTCATAAATCATCAGTTTGCTTGCAAATCCGTTGAATGGTGGAATACCAGCAATTGCCAGAGCACCGATTAGGAAGAACACACTCGTGAGTTTCATCGAGTGACCGAGTCCTCCCATTTTGTTAAGACTCCATACACCGGTTCTGTAAATCACTGCACCTACTGCGAGGAACAAAAGTCCTTTGTAGAGTGCATGGTTGAAGATATGGAAAAGACCTCCTTCCATTGAGGTCTGACCGAAAGCTTCCATTGACGCAGGGTCACCTAAAACCGCAAGAGCTACCCCCACACCCAATAACATGTATCCTGTCTGGGAAACTGCGTGGTAAGATAAAAGACGCTTGACATCTTTTTGAGGAATTGCCATAGTAACCCCAATGACCATTGACAAAATACCGATTACAATAATTATCCATCCGATGACAGCCGCGTTGAAAACTCCGCCGTAGACAGTGAAAAGAATTCTGAATAATCCGTAAAGTCCTGCCTGACTTGCAACAACCATCAAAGCTGTGATTCCCGAAGGAGCAACGCTGTATGCATCAGGTGTTGCGAAATGGAAGGGAACAGCTCCTGCCTTTAAGCACAAGGCTGTAAGGAACAGAACAAGCGCGAGAACATTTAAGGTCGTCAGCGAAATGTTTGCGGCAATAACCGCCATGTTGAGCGAATTATACTGAGCATACAAAAGTCCGATGGCAAATAAAACCATCATTCCACCGATTGTATTCATCACACAGTATTTGAACGCACCCTCGGCTGCAAACCCTCCGCGTCTGTGATATGAGACAAGAGCAGAGGCTGAAAGTGAATTTATTTCAAGGAAGACGAAGAAGTTAAACAAATCGCCCGTTGAAACCATTCCAAAAATTCCCGCGGTCAGCAATAAGTAAATCGCATAAAATGCGGGTTTACCGCTTCTTTCCTTCTGCGAAGCAATCAGGTAAAGCACAACCGCAAATGAAACTATTGAAGCTGACAAAAGCATGAAAGCTCCGAAAGCATCTATTTGGAAAATTATCCTCACAGGT
>JAUNXW010000200.1 GCA_030539595.1 Methanocorpusculum sp.
ATCTATCCGGACAGCGGCTCTCAGGTCAAAGCGCTCTTAAACGACGAGGTTGATATAATTGTTTCAAACGCTCCCAGTTTAATTAAGGAGACGGAAAGATATCCTATGGAAGTAATCAAGGTTTATCCGACAGATGAGCTTTACGGAGCTGCGATTCAAAACGGTGATGTTATTCTGACCGAAATTATAAATAAAGGTCTTGCCGACTTTGAGTTGTCCGGGAAGCGTGCCGAACTTCTGAAAAAATACGGACTTAACTGATGATTTCTGAAAAATACAAGAGCTATGTAAAATTATGCGAAATTCGTGTTACAAACACATATATACTATTAGCGTTAATTCTTAGTCATATGAATTTACGGAGGTGCGGACATTATGCAGATAACTTATGATGATGATTTATTTGGAAGAGGACTTGAATTTTATGTCGACAGACGTCATTATGACACAATTAAAAACAGACGTTCTTCGAAGACAGGTCTGATTTTAATTCTTATAGCGGTCGTCGTTATCATAGGTCTTGGAGGAGTTGTGGGTATGTACGCAGCTTCTCAGGCAGCATCCTCCGTTGTCGACAGTGCAGATGTTTTACTTGGTGTTTCCGTTTCGGGAGATGATGTGATTGTCGATTTGTTCGAAGTTCCGGCAGATAAGGAGATAGCGGCACTAACTATTGTAATGGAAGGATATAATATTCCCGTAGGGCTTTCAACCAAGACGGTTACAAATGATAAAGTGGTTTATTCAGGTATTGCGGCAGGTATTACCGGTTCAAAGCAGGTTTCGTTTAAGGCGCTGTTTGTTGACGGCAGTGTAAAAACTGTCTGGATTGATACGCTCAGATTTACATAATCCGCAGAAGCGAAAACCACATTTTTTTGAAGTTCATTTTTTTTAATAACTGAAAACAGGCTTATAAAAAATTTAAAAATATCAATCGTCTTTTTCGGCTGCTTTTTTCGCACGCTTTACTCTTTCTTTTGTTGTGAAGCATGTTATAAGATCAAGATACTGTCTGAATTTTTTATTGGTGTCGAGAATTATTTTATCCGCTTCTGAATCAGGCAGAGATAAAACTTCGCTGTCTGTTACTGTATCTACAAATACAGTTTTGTTTTTTTCTCCTGCCCAGACTTCTATTTTTTTCATACTTCCGTATGATGCTGAATAATGACCGCCGTTTGATTCAGGGTTCAGACCGAATATGTCTGTAAATCCTGATTTGATTCTGTCTTCAAGGTCGGATGTGTTTCCGCGTTTAACTTCGTATTCCTGCATGAGGATATATTTGGTGCGGGAAAATATGAGTTTTTGTAAATGGAACGCAGGCGGTCTCTCTAATTTGTAAATTTCTTTATGTTCCAGAGTAAGTAAAGCGGTATACTTTTCAAAACTCCGTAATCATCTTTTGTTATTGACAAATTGTTCAGGCTTGATTTTACAGCAATTTTAGGGTGGTAGAGTCTTCTGTATTCAAACAGACTTCTTGACCTGACATTTTTACCTGCTTTGACTTCTATCGGTATAACATCAAGTTCATTCTGAACTATAAATTCGATTTCAGATTCGTTGCGTTTCCAGAAATAAGGAACGGCATTTTCTGAGGCAAGAAGTTCTGTCAGAACAAAATTTTCGGTTAAAGCCCCCCGCATATCCGAAACAACAGGCATTGACGATGATATTCCGGAAGCCGGAAACGCAGATAGACTTCTTAGAAGTCCTGTATCGCAGAGATATATTTTGAAATTTGATGAGTCTGAGTGAATCGACAAAGGAATATCGGGCTTTTCAACCTTTGTAACTTTAAGAATTATTCCTGCCGATACAAGCCAGAACAAAGCGTCTTCAAGGTCGCGTGCTTTCAGACCTGATTTTACATGCGAGAAGATAAATTTGTGATTGTCTTTTGCAAGCTGCGCAGGTATTGAATCCCATATCATAGAAAGTTTGGGCAAAATATCTTCGGGCGCATATTTTAGAAAATCAGCTTCGTAACTGTCTGTTATTGATTTGAGAATTTTCTCGGCTTCTTCGATGTTGTGATTTTTTGTCCATGAGGAAACAACTTCGGGCATTCCACCTGTTATCAGATATTCTTTGTAGATATTTTCGAGCCTGAATCTGAGGGCTTCGGGTATTGATGAATCAGGGGATATTTCTCTCACGGCTGTCAGAAGTTTTTCATCTCCTTCTGCAATCATGTATTCCTCAAAGTTCATCGGATGAAGTGTCAGGAAGTCAACTTTTCCGACAGGGAAAGAGCCTGAGCTTTTTGCGAGATGAATCCCAAGATATGAGCCTGCGCAGGCTATGTGAAGATTTGGCATTTCTTCTGCAAAGTACTTGAGAGATGTGAGGGCTTTTGCGCAGAATTGTATTTCATCGAAGATGACAAATGTTTTTCCCGCGATTATGTTTTTTTCGCGCAGGTAGTTCAGTTCTTTTATGATT
>JAUNXW010000201.1 GCA_030539595.1 Methanocorpusculum sp.
TAGAGGCTAACTTACCGGAGATACGGGAACGTTTCGGCATTGAAACAATAGGAATTTTCGGCTCGGTAGCAAGAGGCGAAGATACAGCCGATTCTGATGTTGATGTCATTTATACATTCAGAGAGGGCGAGTCAACATTAAATAATCTGGTTTCTCTGGTGGATTATATGAAAAATCTCTTCGGAAGAGAGATGGATCTCGTGAGCTCCAAATGGATGAGCACGATATTGACCGTGTCCTAAGAGAGTTTGCTGAGGTTTTAGAGAAAAGATGATGTTTGAATATGATAATGTAGTTAATAGGAGTAGTTATGGTTTCTGATGCTGAACTGATTGGTATTTTGGATAGGCTTCTTAAACTGCCATGTGAGAATGAGGTGTTTGAGCTTAAGGAGGCTAAAAATGATTTTGATTCTAATAAGCTCGGAAAATATTTTTCAGCTCTGAGTAATGAGGCTAATCTAAATAAAGTAAATTGTGCGTGGCTTGTTCTTGGGATTGCCGATAATAAGACGGTTGTAGGCAGTCATTTTTGTGAGGGGGAGAAAAAACTTCAGGGTTTGAAAAAGGAGATTGGTGATAAGACAAACAACAGGATTTCTTTTAGGGGTGTTTCTGCGTTTGTTTATCACGGCAAGAGAGTTGTTATGTTTGAGATTCCTCCTGCTGTTGCAGGTGTTCCTACTTCTTTTATGGGTTTATGTTATGGGAGAGACGGTTCAAGTCTTGTTGCTTTGAGTGAGGAGAAGAGTCAAAGAATTTTGAGTCAGCCGAGAATTTCAGATTGGAGTGCTGAGATTGTTGAAGATGCTTCATTGGATGATTTAGATTCAGATGCAATTCTTAAAGCCAGAGTTAATTATGTTGTTAAAAATCCTAAGATGGCAGATTTAGTTAAGTCATGGGATGATGTTACTTTTCTGAATAAGGCTTTGGTTACAAAGAAGGGGAAGATTACCAATACGGCTATTCTTTTACTTGGGAAGCCTGAATCGAAGTCTATGCTTAAGAATGCGGATGCTAAGATTAGGTGGATTCTGAAGGATAAGGACAGGTCTGTTCTGGATTATTATATTGCTGACGGTCCGTTTATTTTAGAGGTTGAGAATGTTCTTTCTAAGATTCGCAATCTGAAATACAGATATATGAAGAGAGGGACTCTTTTTCCGGATGAGGTGGATATGTATGATAATTATTCTATCCGTGAAGCTTTGCATAATGCAATTGCTCATCAGGATTATTCTCTTGGAGTAAGAATTACGTTTGTGGAGATGCCGGATAGGCTTATTTTCAGTAATGCAGGTTCTTTTTTGCCGGGGTCGGTTGATGAGGTTATTAGGTGTGACGCTCCAAGCGAGGTTTACAGGAATAAGTTGTTAGTTGATGCTATGCGGAATTTGAATATGGTTGATACTATAGGAAGCGGTATTAAACGTATTTTTGAGATTCAGAAGAGGAAGTTTTTCCCGATGCCTGATTATGACCTTGATTCAAATATGGTTAAGGTTACTATTTTCGGTAAGATTCTTGATGAGGAGTATGCTAATATTTTGGCTATGAATCCTGATTTGACTTTGTCTGAGATTATGCTTTTAGATAAGGTGTCTAAACATCAGGAGATTTCTAAGGATGCAGCAGATTATCTTCGCCGTAAGAAACTGATTGAGGGGCGCAGACCTTATTATTATTTGTCAAAAGAAATGGCTGAGAAAACAGGGCAGAGAGTTAAATATTCTGTTGACAGGGGGCTTGATAAGAAGTATTATCTGGATTTGATTGTTGATGCTCTTTCACGCCATAAGAGGTTAAGCAGAGGGGAGGTTGATGAGTTGATAATCGGTAAACTTCCAGATTATTACGATTCTGTCGATAAGAAGAGGAGGAAGGTTGAAAAATTGCTTGGTGAGCTGAAAGCTTCCGGTAAAATTGCATATATAAGGAAAGACGGCAGCTCTTATTGGTTCATTAAAAAATAACATGGATGATTTGTAGTGATGATTTAGGGGGAAGTTAGGGGGAAACTCAGGGGGAGGGAAGAAAGAACATACCCTTAAATTAAAGCCCAATTACAAATCAGAACTATTTTAGAGAATATTATTAGGGGGAAGTTAGGGGGAAACTCAGGGGGAGAGAAGAGAGAACATACCCTTAAATTAAAGCCCGATTACATATCAGGACTATTTTATAGAATATTATTAGGTGGAAGCCGGGGGGATATTGAGCAGATAGAAATAATTCAGACTGAACTGCCGAAGATTTCCAGAGATGAATTTTACAGCAGGGCTTACATTATAACTATATGAATCTCACAGAAATAAATATTTTCATCATAGAAATATTCTGCTCTAAAGAAGATTATTAGCATCAAAACCAAAAATCCGCCACTCACAGAGATTTATCTCTTTACACGCCCTATATGTTAGTAGAGAAGAGATAGTGTCTG
>JAUNXW010000056.1 GCA_030539595.1 Methanocorpusculum sp.
GAGGTGAACGAAGTGAGCCGAACTTCTAATAAATTCCTATCAACGCTGAGCGGAGTGATAAACGGAGCGAAGCCCCAACTTAGTCGAAATGAAACTAATCAATAAAAATTAGCGAAGTACAGAATTTAGACAATATCACACGCAATTTTTTTTTGTGGGCGGGTTGGAAATTCTGTCGGGAAGTAAGTTCGGGCTGTGTGTGTGATAAACACCGCTCGCGTCATAAATGACGCTTGCGGAGCTGGGGAAGTTCGCTGACGCGAATTCCCCTGCCCCTACCCGCTCAGACAAACACAGCGTGTTTGTAATCTGTGAACGACACCAAATTATACAAAAAAGAACATCCAAGACATCATCATATCTTGCTGTGTGATTTACTTACACAGAACGATTTTAAGCCTCTTTCTTCAAAAGATAAGGTGTTTCATCGTCTGAAAATAACCCTGATTTCTGCAAACAAAACCCAAATCTAAAAAATAAGCCCGAATGGGATTTATTTCCAATCAACCATCACATACGCATTCATTTATGATACGGCTCTTTATTCAAAATCCTGAAAGCCCTGTAAACCTGCTCAAACAAAATCAGTCTGCACATCGTATGTGTAAACGTCAGCCTCGAAAAAGAAATTTTTCTCTCAACAAAAGAAAGAACCTCAGGCGAAAGCCCAAGAGGACCTCCTATAATAAAACAGATATTCCTGCCCGAAATTTTCATCTCACCGAAAAACTCAGCCAAATCACCGCTTGAAATCTCCTTACCCGTTCTCTCAAGCGCCACACTGCAGAACCCCTCCTTAATATTTGAAAGAATCAGCTTCCCTTCCTTCTCCATCACAACCCGCTCATCAGACACGGACGCGCTTTCGGGGATTCTCACATCGGTGAGTTCTGTAACAAAAATTTTAGCATAAGGTCTCAGACGCTTTTCAAACTCGGCAATGCCCGAGCCGATATAAGCGTCCTTGATTTTGCCCACACAAAGAATCTGAATCTGCATCTCAGTCGTCGAAAGAAAAACCGTTAACGCTGTGCTTGTGACGCGGAACTTCCTCTTCCGCTGCGGGAGACTCTAAAACATCCTTATACTCTTCGGGTTCATGAACCTCCTCAACAAACTCCTCTTCGTGTTTCGGTGCGTCTGAGAGCTCAACAATCTTGTTAAAGCAGTAGAGAGCATTTTTAATATTTCCAGAACCGTCAAGCGCCTTCGCCTTCAAATGCCACGCAGAAATATTTTCCGGATATTTCTTTAAGATATTGTCCGCAGATTTATCTGCAAGGTCAAACCTCTTCTGCTCCAGATAAATCAGACCTCTGCAGTAATCCACATCTGCATCAGTGCAGCCCGCGGCTTCTGCCTTATCAAAAGAAGCAAGCGCATCTGTTGGTCGTCCCGTAACCATCTGCATAAATCCGAGACCGGAAAGAACATACGGATTTCTCGGATTTGCCGAAGCGGTCTGAATAAGGCTATCTGCAACCTCCTTCGGCTCACCAATTTTAACCGCCGCAAGCGACTTCTTGAGATAAGCGAGACTGTTCTTTGGATGAAGCTCAATAATTTTGTTAAAGACCTTGATAGATTCAGGATACTTGCCGATACGCAAAAGCATGTCCGCGTATGCAAACATAGCCGAAGAATTTGAAAAGTCGCCTTTCACAACCGCAGCGAGTTCCTTCACTGCCGATTCTGAATCCCCGTTTGCTGCAAGTGAGCAGGCATAATGATACCTCAGCTCCAAATCATCCGGTCTTGCTGAAAGAACTTCACCGCACGAAACAGCCGCGTCGGCATAATTTCCGAGATAGCACAGCGCCTCGGATTTGAGACGCTTCGTAACCATATCCTCAGGATTTGATTCAAGCAGAATCTCATATCCCGAAAGAGCCTCTTCGTATTCTCCGCGAATGCGGTAAATTGCGGAAAGTTTTCTGATGACATCGGAATTAACAATGCCGAACTCCATATACTTGGCATAAACATCAAGCGCCTCATCGTATTTGTGCTGCTGTTCGCAGACAGAAGCAAGAGAGAGAATGGCGTCTGTGTTTTCCGAATCGACTTCTATCAGTTTTCTGTAGACGTCTTCGGCGTTTGTGATTTTGCCGAGACTGACAAGCGCTTCTGCCTTGTCGGAAAGTGCGTGTTTGTTTTCCGGCTCAATTGCGAGAACTTCATCCGCGATACTTATTGATTCCTTGAAGTTTCCGCTCAGCAGATAAACGTGAGAGAGGGCTGTAAGCACATGAATATTTTTGGGCTCAACTCCTCTTGCCTGCGTGTAGTAGTTAACCGCATCCTCATGTCTTCCGACAGCGGTGCATACATCTCCGCCGAGAACAATCAAATCAAACGAAGCATTGCCCGAAGAAACCGCCAGAGCAACAGCGTCCGCGGCATCTTCGTTTCTGCCGAGGTCGGCGCAGAGTTTTGCAACGCTTACCGCAACGCCCGGAATTTCCGGATAAACGTTTAAGACTTTCAGATAAGTTTCAACAGCCGCTTCTTTGTTCATAGAAGATGCCTGAACTCTCGCAAGCGAGATTAACGCAGACGGGTTATCGGGCATTAACTCAGCAGCAGACGTTAATGCGGATTCGGCTTCGCTGTATCTTCCAAGCATCTCAAAAGAATTTCCAAGACCCAGATACCCAGCGGCAATTTCCGGACCTATGGATATTGCGTTTGTGTAGTGCTTAACCGCGTCATCATAAAGTCCTTGTGCAAACGCGGCTGTTCCTGCGGTGATTGTTGTTGTTAAGTCCTTTTGCAGATATTTTTCAAGGAAATTTTCCGCATTTTCTTTTGCCTGTGCATAGTTGCCTATGCCTATAGATGAATCGATTATTCCCGCATGAGCAACAGCGTTTTCCGGCGCGAGTTCAACAATCTTGCTCCATGCAATTCCTGCTTCGCTGAATTTGCCGAGCATCATCTGGGTTGATGCGTACTGCATCAGAGCCTCAATGTTTTCTGAATCTTTGGAGATTACAATTGAGGTTGCATCGGATGATGCTTTGTATTTACCTAACCCTCTCAGACATTTTCCGTGAAGAAGTTCAATGTCAAGTCTGTTCGGCGACTCGGTTAAGACATTTTTGGCGGCTTTGTCAGCTTCGCTGTATTTACCGAGAACCGACAAAGCGTAAGCCTGCATTGTGAGAAGCCCTTCGTTTACTACACCGATTTCAACTTTCGGCGGCTCTTTGATTACAGGAGCGTCGGTATCAAACAAGTCCATGTCTTTATCGCTGCTGAACCATTTCATTTTTGCAGGAGTTGAAGTGCCTGATGCGAGTTTGTCTGTTTTTGCAAAACTCTCAAGTGCGTCGCTGTATTTTCCGGAGAAGTATTCAGCACATCCTTTCATATACCAGACGGTGCTGTTTGTGTGATTCAGGTGGATGTATTCAACAAATGAGGCTATTGACCTTTTCATTGAGCCGTTGAGGAAGGAAACTATTCCAAGTAAATACCAGAGTTCAGCGTTTGCATAGCCTCTTGCGAGGATTTTTTCAAGCTGGTTTGCGGATTCTTTTCCGTTTCCGCTCCAGAATAGGGAAAGGGCTCTTCTTACATTTACGGTTATGTCGTCGCCTGTTGTGAAATGCTGAACCATTCCATAGGCAATGGCTGCGTCTTTGAAGTTTCCGCGTGATTCTTCAAGTCTTGCACGGCGGTACCAGCCGAGTGAGTCTGTTTCATCGAGTTCGGAGTATCTCTTTACCGCTCCATCAACGTCCCCCATCATTTCACAGCAGAACCCGGCGTCGGCAAGCAGTCCCGATTTTTTTTCTTCCGAGATTCCTATAAGGTCGTCATAGCAGGATTTTGCTTCGGCAAATGCTCCGCTTCTCATTAATAGTTCCGCGTATCTTATTTTGTATTGGATATTTTTGGGGTTCATTGCGACTAAGTGCGAGCAGACAGAGGCGGCTTCTTTGTATTTTCC
This sequence comes from Methanocorpusculum sp., assembly GCA_030539595.1. GTDB lineage: Archaea > Halobacteriota > Methanomicrobia > Methanomicrobiales > Methanocorpusculaceae > Methanocorpusculum. The sequence continues at coordinate 3,956 of JAUNXW010000056.1, forward strand.
GCATCTTTGAAGCCAGTCGCATTTTAAGTCTTTGAGGTAGGATTCGCTTTCGGGCAGGACAACGTGACCTATTGCGGATACGGCTTCTTCGTATTTTCCGAAGTCGCCGAGTATTAATGCGAGGTTTATCCATGCGTGTTTATTTTCCGCGTCAAGTTCGGTTGCTTTTGCATATGAACGGGCGGCGTTTTCGTATTTCAGTGTGAGTTTCTGACAGTCGCCGAGTTTTGTGTAAAGTATGGAACTTCCGGGTTCGTGTTCAACTGCTTTTGCAAAATACTGTGCAGCCTCTTCATAAAGTCCTTTTTCCCGGGCAAGTTCGCCTTTAGGTGTAAATGGATTCAGCTTTTCATTTTTGTTGGAGAATAATCCGCTTAAGTCTACCATATTGTCCGTCTCCTACTGGATGTAAATAGATATATTATCTTTGACCCCGAGAGTATAAAGAGTATCTGCATAGTCTGCCGCATCAGTCTGAGCTTGTCCAATCGTTATGCAAATCTGCTCTACAAGAATTTGATGCTGAAGCTGTTGTATTGTTGTTCCTCTAAATTTTCTGACGAGACACCGAAATCACAATCTCAAATTTGTTTAAATATCCGATTACATTATCGGACATCCGCCTGTTTTCAGAAGAACATATCCAGCGTGGTCTTCCTTGCAACCGACGGATCGAACTCGTCCCAACTCCAGCCTAAAGCATCAAAAATTCTGTTAAGCGGTGTCGCAATTGTTTTTTCAAGCATCGTGTCCCAGTCGATTTCGAAAGTATCTTTGGGTATCTGGTCCGGATATTCAAAGCAGAGCACATCGGTATTCGGGTATTTATCAGGATTGAGACTGCGCTTAATGTAAAGCCGTTTCGGCTTGCTTCCTTTCTGGAAACGTGTGCCCATATAAGTATTTGAATACTTTGCCCCTCTTCCGTGCGAATCAAGATGCTCATAATCTTCAAGAGATTTATTAATCCCGCTTGGAATACCCGCTTTATCGAGCGGACAGTAACCCTCGCGGTAAATTTTAATTACTTCCGGCAGATATGCAATAACATCCGATTTACCGTTGCCCTTCAAAACCATCTCCAGAACTTTTTCCTGAACCTCGCGGGTAATGGGCGCTGAATCCGAGCGCTTCATTTCAAAACCCGTTATGTCGATTTTATCCACATCCTGCCCCTCTTTCCAGATTAAATGACCTGCATAGCGTTTCTTCGCTCCGCCCTGGAAAAATCTGCGGTAAATTTTTTCGAACTTGATTGAGAAATAATTGACATCAGCCCCCAGAGTATTTTTGGAAAACACAGGGTAACTCTCGTTAAGTTCTTTTTCAAGAACTCTTGCCTCCGCCATAGTATCTTCAAGAGACATATTCGGCAGCTGAACAAAACAGGAATCAGTATCTCCGTAGATTACCTCAAAGCCGTGCTTTGTGATGATATTTTTCGTGTGCTGAATAATTGCACGCCCAACAGAAGTCACAGCAGCCCCTATATCGCTGTCGTAAAGTCTGAATCTTGAAAATCCGGAAACTCCGTAGTAAGTATTCATAATGACCTTCAGCACATTCTGCTGCATATCATAAAGCGTGTATTCGTCTGAACCGAACGGGAAACTGTTTCTAAGTTTTTTCCGCTCGTCGCGTTCAACCATCAGCTCGCTTATGATACTTCTTGTAAGACCGTCGGGCTGTTTTTTGAATCTGATTCCGTTGGGTGCGTGAATTTCTCCTTCCGGCGACTTTGTCTCAGGCGACGCATTTAAAGTCATCATTGCCATAGGATACAGCGACTTCAAATCCAGAACAATTACGTTTTCCCGGACGCCTTTTGACGGAGCAAAAACCGTCGCTCCCTCAAAAGCATTTCCTTCCTTGCTTCCCTTTGACGGGAGAACAAATCTTCCCAGAGCTTTTCTTAAAATGTAGATATCGATGACATTTGAAGAGTTGAGGGTTTTATCCAGAGGACAGCCCACATATCGTGAAACCTCCTGATAGAACTCTATGATGTTGTTCTTGCGGTTAATTCCAACGCACAGTTCAACATCCTTGAAGTTGTACTCAACCATTTTCAGCGGGTCGGTGTTCCACAAACCGCTCAAAGAACCCGAGTATCTTACTTTTCCTTCACCGAGTTCTTCTTCTGCGATAGCGTCAAGACGATAAGATTCTTTCTGACTTCCCTGCATTTTTTTGTAGGCTGTAAGAAGGTCGAAAATTACTCTGCCTCTCATCGCGTTTCTGTCGACAACTCCGGAAAGTCTTGCGAAAACATCGGGCTTGAATCCCAGAACCTCAACGCGTTTCAGAATATATGCGGCATCAAAATCCGCAAAGTTCCAGCCGGATAAAATGTCCGGGTCTTTTTCCGCGATATAATTGATGAAGCCCTGAAAAAGTTCTTTTTCCGTGTCAAACGTAAAAATTCTGTGGCGGTTTTTATCAAAGCATCCGCCTTCAAGAGCCTCTGCCGAATCAAAATCACCTTTGACTTCGCCGTTTAAAACGAAGGTTGTGTAGAAATCATCGAATGAATCGTGGCAGGTAATACAGTTTACCAAATCGCGTTCGGGGTCTGGAAAACCGTTTCTGTCGTCGCATTCGATATCGCACATGCACACGCGTGGTTTTGAGATTACATGTGCGGGCTTTAACTCTTTGAAGCCGCACTCTTCATTTTCAAAAGATACCCCGCCCGTAAGTCCGGTGTCTATTAAAAATCTGGTCGCAAAAGGAATATCAGCTTCAAAGTGATGATAGTTTTCTCTTGCTCCTCTTACATCGGTCGGCTTTGACGTGTAGATTTTTCTAAGCGGCTCGCCTTTGATTGATATCCCCGTCTCTTCGGATACGATTAATTTATTGTCGTGCGGTTTGTCCACTTCGCTTTCCCTTACCCAGAAGTAAGGACGAAAACCTGTGATTTTAAGCTGATGAGATGTGCCGTTCGTTTCTCTGCCGAAGATGTGAACTACAGGTCCGCCCGGAGCGTTTGAATATTCGGCTTGATTTATTGCGATTTCCATTATACTCTCCGACAGAGCCCTGAAAGAAATTCAGCGGCTTTATTCAGTTTGTCTTTTTCCCAAGTATCGAGTTTGAGGCTTTCATCAATTTTTGAACCGCTTTTTGTGATTTTGGCGGGAAGTCCTATTGAACATTCGTCAATTCCGTAAGCTCCGTCAGCCGGAAGAGAGCAGGGTAAGGTCTCGCCTTTTTCGATTTTTTCCATCATAGAGACGATGTGCACAGCAGGTCCGAAAACCGTTCCGCCTTTTCCTTTGATAATCGGCATTGACGAACCGCGAAGGCCTGTTAGTATTTCTTCACGAACTTCTGTTTGAACGTCAACTCCTATCTGTGAAAACAGAGGCACCTGATTTTCTCCGTGTTCTCCGATTACAACTCCTGTTTCGTTTAATCCCGCAGAGCGCAGAGCACATGTAAATCTTTGGCTGTCGAGAAGTCCGCCGAATCCTACAACCTGCTCTTCATCGAGCGAAGATTTTTTTGCGAAGTACCAGGTGAAGACGTCCATCGGGTTTGTTGTGACTATAAGTTTGCCTTCAAAGCCTTTGAGCCAGTCCGATGCTTCGCGGGCTATTGGGAGATTTTTATCGAAGAGGTCGGCTCTGGTTTTTATATTCGGCGAGCGCGAGTAGCCTGCGGAAAATACACAGTAGTCGGCAGTTTTCAAATCTTTCAGATTCGTTGAGACAGAGATATCTATTCCGTGTATTATGTCGGATTTTTGAGCATGGAGGAGAGGTTCGTTTATATCGAATAATATAAGTTCATCGGCAAAGCCCTTAACGGCGGAAACATAAGCAACTTCTCCGCCGATTCTTCCAACTCCTAAACATGCTACAGTGGTCATACTATTTTATTGGTGTTAGTGAGTTTTAATGATTGAGATTATTTAGTCTGCTCTGTTGTATTGTTCTTAATTTGTTCGGAGTTTTTTTTTATCTTTGGATGTATCCAAAGATTAGAAATCACTCCGTCTTATATTCGCCGTGCTTTCTCCAGAGATACCAGATTCTCTGCAAAGCCGAAAGATTCGTGCACACAGCAATTATAATTATCGCAAGCCACATAAAACCGAAAAGACCGCCCGCAATCAAAACAATCATAGTCTCCGGGCGACCGAAAAATCCCACACCCTCAAGCGGGTCTGAAATTTTACCGTCCTCCTTGCATGTATATCCTATTTCCGCATAAGTCACCGGCTTAATAAAAGTATTCATAATCGAACCGATTACAGCAAGCCCTACAATTGCCATATCCAAAGTCCTCGAAGTTCCCGCAAACTGAGAAATAATCTGAATCCCCGAAAGCCCGACTGCAAGAAGAACAATTCCGTCGACATATTTATCCACAATCCAGTCGATGATTGCCCCGAAATCACTTTTCTTATTGGTGATTCTTGCAACAGAACCGTCGGTCAAATCAAGAATTCCGGAAATTATCAGAAGAACACTTCCGAGAATAAACGCCGTATAAAAATAGCAGACCGCAGCGCCGATTCCGAAGATAAATGAAAGGAAAGTAATCTGATTCGGAGTCATGCCGGTTAAAGCCATGAGCCTCATAAACGGATTCATCCATCCTGTGAGTTTACTTCTGAGGGATGTTATATTCATATTGATTCAATACTAATTATTATGCATCTTCAAAATATATGAAGGGGAAGGAAACCTGATGGATAAAACAGATAAACCGCACGTCCTTATGATTTCGGAAATAACCGCCGACGGCAAACTCACTCTGGGAAAAGGTATCTCAAGCAAACTTCTGATGAGGCACATGTCGGAAGAAGCTGAGATTATGCTTCATGAGGTAAGAGCTGAATACGACGCGATTATGGTTGGCTCTTCGACCATCAGAATCGATAATTCTTTTCTGACTGTTCGAAAAGTTTCCGGGAAGAATCCGATTAGAATTATTCCAAACAGTCTTGCTGATTTGCCTGTTGATTCGAATGTGTTTGATGTTGCGCCGGCAAAAACTATTCTTGCGGTGTCGGAGATGGCGCCTCTTGGGCGTGTGGCTGCGTTTAAGAGTAAGGGGGTTGATGTTGTTGTCTGCGGTAAGGATAAGGTTGATTTTGTTCAGCTGATGCGTGTTCTTTTTGATGAGTACGGGATTTGTAAGCTGATTATTGAAGGAGGTCCTACTCTTAACTGGTATATGCTCCAAAATAAGCTGGTTGATGAAATCAGGCTGATTCATATGCCGTTTATTGTAGGAGGGAGCGATACGCCGTCGCTTGTCGGGGGTATGCCTATTAGGTCTGAAAACGATATGATTCGCCTGAATCTTAAGGGGACGAAGATGTATGGAACAAATCTCGTTACTGAATACGAGGTTCTGTACTGATTTTTAGCGGGCAAGCCGAGCCTGCGAGGCTTGCGAGCGTTGTTTGCGGTATTTTTCAGCTCTGCCCAATTCCTAAAAAATAAGTTTACCCGCTTAAGCCTGATTTTTGCCGTTCAGGCTTTGAAGTCCCTGACTTTTT
>JAUNXW010000202.1 GCA_030539595.1 Methanocorpusculum sp.
ATCTGTCTCTGGGAAAGTCCCACATCTTCAACAAGATGCCTGAGATTTTCATAACAGGTCAGTCCCTCAACATCTCTCCATGTTCCGCTCATAAGCGAACCACCCTGACCTTTCCCGTCTCCTGAGACTCGCATTTAATATATCTTGCCTGCTCGCAAGGCGTCAGAACATTTTCAAGCTCCTTAAGATTGATAACCTCAACCGAATCGGTTCTGCTGCCGTTTATCCTGTACTTCGCTAATTTTTATTGATTAAATTTGTGTTGACTAAGTTTTTGCTCCTCTTGTGATTGATTAGAAAAAAATTATTCTGGCGGTGAGAGTGATAGACAAGCAGCTGAATTTGAAATAGGGTTAACAAATATAGGGAGCGGTGGATGTTGCTTGCGCAAATCCACCACCCCGAGCCGCTTGAGCCGCGGCAGGCTGTTAGGGGGGGGGGTGAACGCGAACGCAAAAAAAGCTTGAACCCATTCTCAATTATTATTTAACAACGAGCGAGAGAAAACCAGAATAAATTTTTCTCATCAATCAAAAGAAGAGCAAAAACTCAGTCTAAAAAATTAGCGAAGTACTGGTTAACTCCAATTAAAAAAGAAAAATAGAACTGAATTGAGCTTTGAATTATTTATCTGCAAGTTACCGGCAAGTTAGATTTTAGTTATTTTTAAAAAATAAGAGCGAATTGAACTTTGAATTATTTATCTGCAAGTTACCGACAAGTTAGATTTAATCTGCATTAAGCCCAGAACGGTACATACTGCATATATCTTGGTGCGGTTTCAGAATCAAACGGTTTTATTAATTTATTTTCTACAGTCTCCTTTATTAATCTGGATATTCGTGAATTTTCTTTATTTGGAAGACCAAAACGCTCACGGAGTGACGAATTATTTATCTGTTCTCCATTTGAATACTTAAGACATGCGTGAAGATAACATGCCCATATTCTGTCTTCACGACTCATTTTATTTAACGGTATGAAATCTGAAACTGTTACTTTTGTTGATTCATGATACTCAACAATTTTAGGTGCGGGCAATTTGACAATTTCAGAATACGCCGCAACCTTGTCCCATCCACTGCCTTGTTCTTCGCAAATTCCGAATCTTCTCATGAGTGCTGCCAGAATTTCATTTCTTGATTTTGGCGGATTATCCAGAATTCTATTGATGTCTACGAGCGGCACGCCGGGATTTGTTATTTCTATTCTGGTATTAAAAATTTCAACAGTTGGTCCTACTCCGGTGGGTATAAAATCCTGATGAATTAGAGCGTTTGCAATCAGTTCACGCAGAATAATTTCAGGATAGTGCGGTGTGTTCGTTCTGATTCCGTTCTCAATATTCTCTGTTTTTGGTAAAATACTTCCAATATATCTTATGATTTCTTCAAATGAAGACGCATATCCTCCATCAAATGTAATATCATTTTTTGTCGATATACGTGAGTTGCCGTTATATTGGATTACCCTAAGCCGTTTACGTGACACATATTGAAATTCAGAAAGTTTCTTTGCAAAGAGAAGAGCTCCGGCGTTTGTTACTGCATATAGACCGTTATCCTGTTTTTTAATAAGGTAGTCTTCACTTAGGTAGTATATTATCTGTTCTGTGTCAGTTGGCATTGGTATTTTTGTGAGGTCAAAGTATGCAGTATAGTTAAGGTATGATAATAGTTTGGTTTTATCCAGATTTTTTTGCCGGAATCAGTTCATATTTTGCAAGATTGAGTTTGCTCCATAATCTAATTTCCAGTGAAGGGAGGTCTTTCAGGAGCTTTTTATATGAACCGCTTCGTATGTATGCTTCTTTTTTGAATGTTATTGGGGTGTTTATTGCTTTTTGGATGGTGAAGAGAACTACATTTTTTCCATCAATTGTCAGTGTTGTGAATTCAAAATTTGCGTTAGAACTCAGCAGACGGCGCAGCCAGTTTTCGAGTTCTTCGTTTCCTATTTTGTGACTGAATGGGTTGAATGTTGTGCCAACTATTTCGTGTTTTTTGTCTTCAACTCCCCAGATGAGATATGCCCTGTCTTTTTCTTCACAGGTTGCGGAGTTTCCGAGTGCGCTTATGTATTCTCCGATTTCATTTTCGTTTACGTTGTTGCTTTTGAATTCAAACCATTGTGTTTCTTTCGGCAGACTGATGAGGTTTCTTATTAGGCGTTCTTCATTATCCATTGAAAGTAGTATCCGCTTTTGATTATTGTATTGTTTTGCCCTGACATTATATTAATTAAATGGTCTTATCTTAATCTAACAGAGAGGTTGTCCAACGTATTTAATCACGGTTGAATAAATTCAAAACCTATGGGTGTTTCAGAGTATAAGGTTACGTCATGTGCTCCGAAGGAACTTGAAGATATGCTGCCGTCTATGGATGATATGCAGAGCAGGATTTGATTTTTTCAGTCTCTAAAAAAGAGGATT
>JAUNXW010000057.1 GCA_030539595.1 Methanocorpusculum sp.
ATTTATTAGAAGTTCGGCTTCGCCTCACAAAAACAAACCGCAAATCTCACAAGTCGAAGACTTGTGAGATTTGCGGTTTATTTTTTCTTTGAAAGATGGATATCAACGCTGAGCGGAGAGATTATCGTAGCGAAGCCCAAAGAAATTTAATCAATAAAAATTAGCGAAGTAATGGATTCGCGATTTTATTTTTTCAGAAAATGCTGGAAGAGCATAAACTATAATCACTTAGATTCTGGACACGCAAAATATTTTAGCACCAATGCACCCTATTCTAAGAATAATTAGATTATGTCCCATACGGACACCACGAAGGTTTTTGTAAAACCGCCGCTATCCCCGTGCAGTTTGGACCGACAAATAAAACATCTTTGCCTGAAGCAATGACTTCATCGATTTCCTCAACTGAACTATCTTCTGAAAACGCGTCGCCCGAGATTAAAATCAAATCAGCTTCATCCGATGTAAGCGTCTGAGAAATTCCCGCAATGTCTTTTCCGATTATGTAGACATCCTTTCCTTTGCAGAAATCAACGAGTTCTGCAAGACAATCCTCAAACATAACATCAGAACAGACTGCTGTTTTTCGCGTTAACATAAGAAAACCGCTGACCGTTGTAATTGCTCCCGCAGCCGCGTATTTTGTTTTCACGGATTTCAGCGGAGCATCAAAAAGATTTTCCAGTCTCATTTTTGCCGTGAAAGGTTCTGGCGTTGAAATCTCGGCAACATGTCCGCCGAATTCTGCGCCCATACATTTTCCGCTGCAGAATTGGCACACGTGATTATCGGGAAGGCTTGCGAAAATCAAATCTCCGTCTTCTGTTCCCATACCCTCTGCGATATTTTTCATCTTCTTAACTGCATCAATTAAAATCATAAATCCTCCAGAATAACTCTTGCAGGCGCACCGTCAGCGCCTGAAATTTTCAATGGAAGTGCGGTCATTTTATAAAATCCGTCCGTGACAGCACTCAGGTCAAGCATTTCTATAATTATAACGCCCGCGCCAAGAAGAATTTTATGAACGCTGTCATCGCCAATGGATAATTTGTCGCATCCGACAATTTTTATTTTTCTCGACACGATGTTTTTCGCAAACGCCTCGTTCATCTCAAAATAGTTTTTGAAAATCACTCCGCTTGAAGCGGTAAAATTTTCTGATGACGTTACTTCAACCTCGCAGATAAAATTCTCCGCAGGAATTTTGTCTATTGTCAAACCGTTTTCAAAAAAATGTGCGGGCGCATCAATATGAGTTCCCGAGTGAGTACACAGAGTTATTTTTGAAATGTGGGATTTGCCCGACCGAAGTTTTTCAATTTCAAAAACAGGATCGCCCGGATATGTTTCCATATCCGGTGAGACCGTTGTGCTCACATCATAAATCATCAGAAACCGTGGTCTGCTGAATCAATAGCGGTCTCAATCTGCTTCTGGAGAGCATCCGGAAGTCCCTCAATCTTAATGTCGAGGAATCCTCTGATAATGGTCGCTGTTGCCTCTTCCTCCGAAAGACCGCGAGCCATGAGATACTCAATTTCATCGCGCGCGATTTTTCCGACAGCAGCTTCGTGTGATAATTCTATATCAACAACTCTTCCGTCAATTTCCGGGATTGCGTGCATCACACCGTCTTTTAAGATAAGACCGCGGCACTCGATGTGACCTTTGGTTTTTGGAACTTCCGCAACAATTGCACCGCGTGAAATTATTTCTCCGCCGTTTGTTATTGCTCTTGTAATCAGCTCTGCGCTTGTATTCGGCGCTTGAAGAACTGCTCTTGAACCTACATCAAGATTTGAGCCGTGTCCTGCGACTATAACGCTTGAAAATCTTGCGACAGCGTTTTCGCCCTTCAAGTATACGGTCGGATACATCTGGACTTTCTTCGCGGTTCTCATACAAACATAGTTAGAAATAAACGTCCCTCCCTCTTCGACAATCGTGGCGGTTCGCGGATAGACTTCTATCTCCTCACCCCAAGTGTGAATCATAGTTGAAGTGACTTTCGCATTTTTGCCGACGTAGATTTCATTTATTCCGTAGTGCTGCCCAATCTTTGTCGCAGACGAACTCGCGCAGCCTGCAATTAAATGAACCTCAGAACCTTCTTCGGCGATTACAATATTGTGAACCGCCTGAATTGTGTCGCCCTGTAAAAACATACAGCTCTGGAGCGGGAACGTTGTTTTTGCTCCTTTGTGAGCGATGATAACATAGCCTCTTTGCGGGTGGTCAGCAACATATTTTGTGTATTCGTCTTTGTCGGCTTTGACAATATTCCAGCAGTAATTTTTCAGCCAGTCATATTTTTCAAGAGCCTTTTCAATCATCAGAATCTCAACGCCTTCTGCTGCAGAGTCTGCGTGAAGAATATGGTCATTGACAAGAAGGAAACTGCCCGAACGACCGTTCATTGATTCTGTGTTGATTCCGGTTAAGGCAAGGCGTTTTTTGTCTTCGCTGCTGATTTCAGAGAATCCCTTTATTTCTGGCATGCTATACACTCCCTGTATCCTGATGATTTTACACTCTTGAGAATTTCACGCGGGTTACCGCTGCACCTCATATATCCGTCGATTAAGACGTATCCAACATCTGCGTCGATGTAGTCAAGAATATATCCGGTGTGCGTGATGATTAAACCCGATTTTGTTCTGTTGACGATGTGCTGATCTTTTTCAAGAAGAGCCGCAGACATTTCTCCGATAAGAGCCATGTTTTCAACGTCTACTCCGCTTTCGGGCTCATCAAGCATTACAAATGTCGGGTTCTGAACCGTGAGCTGTAAGATTTCACTGCGCTTGATTTCTCCGCCGGAAAATCCTGCGTTAACGTCTCTGTCCATGAATTTGGTCATGTTGAGTTTTTCCGCAAGAGCCGGAATTTTTTCCGTTCCGATTTGGGTTGTTGCGTTGATGAATTTGCCGAGCTTAAGTCCAGAAATTGTCGGCGGTCTCTGAAACATTATTCCCATACCGAGTTTGGCGCGTTCATGAACGGGTTTGTCTGTAACGTCGATGCCGTTGAATATTATTTTTCCTTCAGTCACTTTGGACGAAGAAAATCCCATTATTGTTCTGAGCAGTGTTGTTTTTCCCGAACCGTTAGGTCCGAGCAAAACATGTGTCTGCCCGTCTTTTATTGTGAGGGACACACCGTGAATTACTTCACGACCTCCTACTTCAACGTGAAGATTTTCTATTTCGAGCATTTAGATTCTCTAATTATTTTGTTGTGCTGTATTGTAAATGTGTGTGTTATGAACACCGACTTATTGAGTTTGTCAAATAGCGGAAATCTTTAGGTATCTCAGTTGACAGCTGAGTGATTTTAGTGGTGTAACAAAAAAGCGCTCCAATTTCAAATAAATTAAAACATCTAAATTAACAATCAGACAAATTCAAAAAAAGTAGATTGGATATTTATTCAAAGTGAGTCAAGCGAGATTCCGGCGAAATCATCAGCCTTGACAGGGCTTGTAACACCGAACGCGGTCTGTGACTGCCAGGATTCGAGGGAGTTCGCAGCTTCTGTCATGTAATCCAGAATATCAATCGACAAAGTCTTCTTTTCTTTACTGAGTTTCATCTGCTGCGAAAGGAAAGTAAGTTTTTCCGGACTCTCGTTTCTCAGTTTAGCAAGCGAGATAACACACATGTAAATCCGTGTCAAATTCCTGTCGGTACCTGTAATGGTATCAAAGAACGCACGAAGAACTTGTGCCTGATAGACCTCGCTTCCCATAAGTATCAATAATTTGATTTTATTCTTATATATATGTTTGCAGGATTATTTCGCTGTGCTGACGATTTTGATGATATCGCCGGTCTTAAGTTCAGTGGTATCCTTAATTCTCATCTTCGTTCTTGCATCAACTGCGTAGAGGAAACCGTTTCCGATATCGGTGTGAACTTTGAACGCAAGGTCTTTCGGCGTAGAACCTTTCGGCATAAGGAAAGCGTCGGGAAGAATAACTCCTTTAGCGTTGCAGTATTTGTTGTCGTCTTCTACCGGATAGACAACAATCATATTCATATCGTCAAAGACTACCTTGTTCAAAACTTTCTGAACGCCCGTGTTCCCAAACTTTTTCATATTTTCGGCTATCATCGTGAGCGCTTTTACCTGCGGTGCTGAAAGTTTTGCACCTTCAACAGGAGCAAATGCAGCGTCCCCCGGAAGATATTTCAGAATTTTTGCTGCAGAGGCTGATTTCAATGCAAGTTCTCCTGCGGCAATTGTCGGGACTGCTCCAAGTTCTTCAAGCGCCTTGATGTTTTCATCGGAAGCCTGATCGGCTTTGTTTGCGGCAATCACCATTATCTTTGATTTACGGAGCAGAACTTCACAGAGTTTTTCAATGTCTGTTTCTGATGCTTTTGCGAGATTGATTCCTGTTTCTTCAACCGCTTCCCTGACCTGAATCGCATCAACTCTTACACCGGCAAGAGATTCGCCGAGAAGGTCGATTAAGACGAGTTCTTTTCCCTGAGCCTGACGGACAAGTCTTGGAAGGTGTTTGTTTACGATTCCCGCAAGCCACATTGCTATTTCGTATCTTAAGAATTCAACATCCTCAATTGGATTTCTTGTTCCGATATCCACCGGGTTTCCTTCTGCGTCTGTGCTTCCCGAGGCGTCAACGACCTGAATTATTGCATCGGCTTCGCGAATGTTGTCTAAGAACTGGTTTCCTAAACCTTTGCCCAAGTGCGCGTCCGGAACAAGTCCTGCGACATCAACAAGTTCAACGGGAATAAATCTTACTCCGTCAACACATTTTGTGCAGCCGCTTATACCGAGTTCCTTGCAGGGACAAGGCGCTCTTACGTATGCAACTCCTTTGTTTGCGTCTATTGTTGTGAACGGATAGTTTGCGATTTCTACATTTGCGAGGGTAAGCGACTTAAAGAATGTCGACTTGCCGCAGTTTGGTTTTCCTGCGAGTGCGATTAACTGCATTTTATTGTTTCCTTATTGAATGTGATTATTCTTTAGGTCATGAAGATAGTTATTCTTTGTGTAGTTTATTCAATCGTAATAGAGTATGTCCAATCGTAATGTGAATCCGTTGGACAAACTCATATTATTCAAAGCAGTCAAAGGAATAATTAATATCTGAATAGCTCCAATATGTTTAGGCACTATTTATGCTAAGGTAGGGTAGCTGGATATCCTTTAGGACTGTGGATCCTTAGACCCGGGTTCGACCCCCGGCCTTGGCCCTTTTATTAAAAAAATATTGATTATAATTATTTTCAGAAAATAAGAATCAAAAAAAATTATTTTTCATCGTTTTGTGCAACGAACATATTTACAATCTTGGTAATTGCGCTGCGCTCACCGATAACAACAACCGTGTCACCATCTTCAATCAATGTGTCACCGTCCGGAGACACAACAGAATCTACTGAATTCTTTCTCTTGATTGCAATAACAGAAATACCGTATTCGCCACGCATATGAATCTCGCAGAGTTTCTTTCCTGCCGCATAACAGCCCGGCTCAACATGAATCTGTTCAACCGAAGTTTTATTCGGAGAAATAGCATCATCAGCTCTGCGTGCTCTTAAGAGAACCGAATCCATAAAGCTGGTTCTTTTATTGGGCTTAAGTCTGCTTTCCGGCGCATCAATATATTTATTGTAGACATCGTTTCTGATTTCCGTTGAATACAGAGCAATATCCTGCTCCGGAACATTTTCGTTTCTTAAGATGCGTTTGAAAATCTGAATGGCCGCTTCTCTTTCATCAACAATAACCTCATCCGCTCCCAGACGATAGAGTTCTGTTGTCTCAGAAATAAAACGTGAACGTGTAATAATTCCGATTTTTGGATTAAGCCTGCGGGCTGTTGAGATAATTGCCTTAACAGACTCCATATTGGGAATTGAAATTACAATATTGCCCGCTTTCATAATTCCCGCATAATCTAAAATTCCCTCGCGCCCCGCGTCGCCGTAAATAATATTTTCTCCCGCGGCTTTTTCTTTTGCGACTGTGTCTGAGTTCATCTCAATAATGATGTATGGGATATGAACTTTCTTCAAAGCTGTAGCCACATACTTTCCGGCAAGTCCATATCCTACAATAATGACGTGTTCGCGGCATTTTTTATGCTCTTCATTATCAAAATTTCCGCCGTCGTAGGAACATGTTCCAACGGGAATTTTCGGAGTGAAGAATTTCTTCACAAGAGGAGGTCCTGCCGATACAATAAACGGAGTAACAGCCATTGTCACAATTGAAATTGCGAGGAAGACCTGATAAACCTCTTCGGTTAAAATTCCCGAGGTAAGACCTGTTGAACCTAAAATAAATGAGAATTCTCCGACCTGTGAGAGCCCTATTGCTGAAAGCATAGCCGCTCCTGTTGCTACCCCTATGAGTTTTACCGAAACGAAGTTGATTGCTGTCTTTCCGATTAACATAAGCGCAGCAAGACCGAGAATTAAGAGAAGGTGCTGCCACAGGTAAGGCAGGTTGAGCATCATACCGATAGATACGAAGAAGAAACTCGTCAGAATATCACGCAGCGGCATTATCTGCCCGATTACTTCGTGACTGTAGTCTGATTCTGAAATTGCAACACCTGCAAGGAAAGCTCCCAAGGCAAGTGAAACTCCGTTAAGGGACATGAGCCACGCAATTCCAAAGCAGATGACGACTATGGAAATTATGAACAGTTCACTGCTTCTTGTCATTGCGACGCGTTTGAGGAATTTTGGGACGAGATAAATTGCGCCGACGAGAATCAGCACCATGATTATCATACCGAAGACAAAACTCCACACAGATTCAACTATGTTTGTTCCGGCAGTTCCCGCGATTAAAGGAACTAACATCATCATCGGAACGACGTTTAAATCCTGGAAGATAAGGAGACCGAGAGATATTTTTCCGTGCTGAGTGTCTATTTCTCCGGATTTCTGATAGATGTTCATAATGATTGCAGTCGATGAGTGCGCCACAAGGAAACCTATGAAGAGGGCAACGTTCGACTGGAAGCCGAACCACATCATTATGAGCCAGACGATGACTGTAGTCAGAACTAATTGGAGACCTCCGCCCACAAGGACGATTCTCTTCATTGAGAGCAGGTTCTTTAATGAAATCTCAAGACCGATTGTAAACATTAAAAGGATAACGCCGAACTCTGACAAAAGGGAAACCTGTTCTTCAGATATTAGTCCCAAACCGAAAGGACCTACGAGAATTCCTGTTACGAAGTATCCGATAATCAAAGGCATTCTAACTTTTTTGCCGACGAAGTATATCGCTATTGCACAGGCAAGGACGACTACTACTGCAAATATAAGATCGGTTTCGGTTTCCATTTGTGTGTAGTTATTTGTAAATTATCTGGTATAAAAGTAGGTATGGGAAATATTCTGCGGGGTTGAGCTGTCCAATCGCGGAAACCTTTAGGTTTCTTAGTTGAGACGAGATGCTTTAGCATCTTTAGCAGAGAAAACTATAAGTTTTTGAATCGTTGTGTGAATCCGTTGGACAAACTCTGAAACATCCGCTTTGCTTACAACAACTCTTTATGAATAAAAATTCAATCAGATAAAGAATGACTGAAGAGAAGAAGACTGCAAAGGATTGGACAAAAATAATCCTCAAACGTTCAGCCTTCTTGCTTATACCGATTGCCGCATATATTCTGATATTGCCGCTGACCTGGCTTATGTATCCTCCGGAAAACGGATTATTTACCCTGCCGCCAAGTCTTCAGTGGACAGTATATGCTGCTCTCCTCTTCGCATACTTAGTGCCGCCTTTTGGAAAAGAAACAATAATTCCCGCAATGCTTTTCGGCGACAACATCCAGATGATTCTATCAGACATCCTACATCTCGGACTTGACACAACCGAAATCACAGGATACCCCATATGGCTGATTTTTGTAGGAATTGTCGGAATGGATATCGCAGTCTCTGCGTTCATCACCCTGAACTTTGACTTGCTCTTAAAAATCCCGTTAGTCGGTGCGTGGCTTCGCTGGATTATGCGCTCCGCTCAGGCTGTATTAAAGAAAAAACAGTGGATTGAAAACCTCTCAAGCGCGGGACTTCTTATTTTCATGTATATCCCACTTCAAGGCTCCGGAGCAATGACCACCTCCGTCATTGCAAGACTACTTGGATACAAACCTCTTCACGCAATAGGTCTGGTAACTCTTGGAAGCATACTCTCCTGCACAACTGTCATATTCGGATTCTCCTCAATTGTCGCACTCTGGCAGATTAACCCAGTACTTGCTGTATTGTTCGGTTTACTTATAGCTGCCGTGATTATTGTTATCGCATTGTTCTGGAACAAAATAATCAAGCGGTTCATAAAAACAGAACCTGAGGAATTATGACCGAAGAACCGCATTACTACAGACCGGACAGAAAAATCCGTTTTATCATGTCGTTTGGAATTCTCGGAGTTCTGGCGGCTGTGGTTTTCATAATTTTCCTTGCCCTGCCGTTTGATCAGTTTGTTACCGCAATAATTCTTTTAGGGATTTATATGTGCCCCGGCTTCGGCAAGGAAAGTATAATTCCCGCAATGCTTGGAGGCGGTCATATCCTTGAAGCGCTTGAAAATATCGGTATCTATATTGAACTCTCAATTCCTCTGAACGGTTTCCCGCTGTGGATTATTCTGCTCGGGATTGTAGCAATAGATATGACTCTTGCAATCATCATATCCTATAACTTTGATTTGCTTTTGAGAGTCCCTCTGCTCGGTAAAGTTCTCGGATTGTTTACGGATAAGATGACTGTTCTTCTGGACAAGAAGCCGTGGATTAAGGGACTTGCAAGTGCTGGACTGTTCCTGTTTATGTTTATTCCGTTTATGGGGTCGTCGGCAATAGATACATCAATTATCGGAAGAATTATTTCAATGCATCCAAAAATTCTTCTGCCGATTGTGTTTTTCGGAAGTGTGCTCGCCACTCTTGTTATGGCTGTGGGAGTTAACGTTGTAATAAATCTCTGGATGGCAAATCCTTTCCTTGCTCTTGCCGCGATTGCGGGCGCGATAATAATCGGTGTGGTTATCTGGAAACTCTGGAGGAAATATATTACTCCGCGCTTTGCTAAAAAAGAGAATTAAGTGGTTGTGCGGGTGATTATCATCAGTCAGCAGTACTTCGCTAATTTTTATTGATTAAATTTCTTTGGGCTTCGCTCCGTTTATCACTCCGCTCAGCGTTGATAGGAATTTATTAGAAGTTCGGCTTCGCCTCACAAAACAAACCGCAAATCT
>JAUNXW010000058.1 GCA_030539595.1 Methanocorpusculum sp.
CGGAAACCTTTAGGTTTCTTAGTTGAGGCGAGATGCTTTAGCATCTTTAGCTGAGAAAACTATAAGTTTTTGAATCGTCATGCGAACCCGTTGGACAGACTATATATCATGAACTGATTTTTTTATTTTGCCTCAAACATCAGCATATTAATCTCTCGTGACAATTAGAAATTAGGCGATTTATTATGCCGAAGAAAAAGAAAGATAAAGATGATGTATGCTACCCTTCAAAGGAAGGCGGAACAAACTTAAAGACAATGGAGCCCTGCGACGCTGAGTCGCCTGCTGATGAAAATGAACGCAAAAGAAAAAGAGCTTGAAGAAAAAATCGGGCACGTTCCGGTATTTTTCAGAGAACTTGCGAGTTCAGACCCGCAGATGCATGAGGCTGTGCTGAAGATTGATAATTATGTTTGGGCTGACGGAAAAATCAGCCGTAAGAACAAAAAGCTTATGGCAATAGCTATTGCATCAGCGCTTCGTGACGACAATGCACTTAAAGCACAGCTTGCGGGCGCTAAAAAACTCGGGCTGACTATTGAAGAGGTTGATGAAGCGCTTCGTGTGGCTTTTATGCTTTCGGGCATGCCTGCCTATGTTCACGGAAAATACGCTGCAAATGAGACTTTCAAATCATAGATTCTCAAACATTCAGTTTACTTATCTAAATTCAATTAAAAAAAACAGCTGAGCGGGTTTTCCCGCTCAGCTTTTTCCATATCGTCATTTTTTGTGAAGCGAAGCCGAACTTCTAATAAATTCCTATCAACGCTGAGTGGAGTGATAGCGGGGCGCTTTAGCGCCCTCAGCTGAGCAAATCTTTGATTTGCGCTGAACGGAGCGAAGCCCAAAGTTAGTCAAAATAAAATTCAAGAAGAACCGGCAGCAACCTATTCAAACCACAAAAAATACGACCCTCCTCTTCAATAAAAAAAACGGTATTAATCATCTAAAAACTCAGAGCACTCTTATTGTCGACGCAGTAACTTTATCTGCCTGCCCATTAATCAGCCCGACAACTCATAAACAAAATAAAAAAATGGTATTAATATAGAGTCTATTTACTCTTTATTAAAGAAATTGCGCATGAATGGATACATCTCCATCATCTGCTCATTTGCAATCTGCTCATACAGACGGTATACAATAGACACTGTCAGTAAAAGTCCGGTACCTCCGACAAAACCGATAATACCGAGCATATTTGCAAGAACGGACAACAGACCGATAAACACTCCGCCTATAACTGTAACTCTTGGAATATATCTATCTAAATATCTCTCAAGAACAGCCGGGCTTCTGCGGTAACCGGGAATCTGCATTCCGGAATTCTGAATCTGGCGGGCAACGTGCTTTGAATCAAGACCTGCCGTCTTAACCCAGAAGATAGCAAACAAAGCACCTCCAAGAATCATCACACCGCAATCAATACAGATACGGATAATAATCTCCCAAACTGCATGACCGGTTCCCGTGAAATCCGCAAGCCACCACATCCAGTCCTGAGGCTGGTTAATTGGTGCTAAGAACCACATCAAACCGTTAAGCGGTGTCGAACCGTTAAACTCTCCAAGGAAAGTAACGCCTGCGTTTGCAAGAATCATACCAATCATCTGCACATTTGCCTGAAGCACACGAACTAAAATCATCGGAAGAACACTTGCATAAACAAGTTTAACCGGGAATCTTGAACGTGCTCCGCGGACATTTGCATGAGCAAGAGGAATCTCAATCCTTGTAGACTCAACGTAAACAATCACGAAGAAGAGCACAACCGTAGTAATCAGCGCGAGAATATACAAACCGAAGTAGTCGATAAAGTTCACGCCCTCCCCCAAAACCTGGAAAAGTCTCGGGAAGAAACCGTTAGCAAACCCGTCGCCTCCAACCGTCGGCACTTCCCAACTGAAGAAACCGTTAATCAACCCTTGCGCTACACCCGCAACGATAAACAGACCTACACCCGAACCAATTCCCCATTTGGAAACGACCTCGTCCATAAACATAACGAGGACACCGCCGACGCATATCTGAATAAACAGCAAAAACATAACCAGAGTTGTATTTCCGCCGAACAGAGATGCATCCGGAGTCATCCATCCGAAAAGATTTGGAAGGGCTTCGATAATAATCATTGCGAAGATAAGCAGTTTCTGCAGACCCATATAGAGAACCTGGCCGCGCTGATCGGATGTATTAATCTTAATCAAATCAGCACCGCGAAGCAGCTGAAGGACAATAGACGCTGTAACGATAGGTCCGATACCCAAGTGCAGAATTGTTCCGCTCGTACCTGCCAATAAGGCACGGTAATACTCGAAAATATCGACTGCGTTACCTGACAAACCGAAAAGCGGTATGTTAGTCAGGACAAAGTACAAAAGCAGCACCGCGACAGTCCACATCAACTTGTTTTTGAAGTGAACGTGACCTTCCGGTGGCTTTACTGCCGGCATACGCGACAGTAATGGTTCCATTCGATCCAACAGTTCTCCCATATGTTAATACCAAAAATTTATTCTAAAGAGTTGGCTTTTCCGCCAATCTCTTCTATTTTTGCAACTGCACTGCCTGAGAAAGCTTCAGCGGTAATCTCAAGTTTATGTGTAACTTTTCCGCCGCCGAGAACTTTCTCAACACCAATCTGTGAGGCGTCAAGAGTAATAACTTCTCCGTTTTGAACTGCGATACCGCGTGCAACTAAATCAGGAATCATCTGATCAATGTCGCCGATATCAAGGACTTCATAGCTGTATGAAGTCTTGCATACGAATCCGTGTTTACCCTCGGTCTTGCCAAGAAGGTACCAGCGGGTGAAGTTGTGGTCTCTCCATCCTGCTGCTCCTCTTCCTCCGCGGTTACCTGAACCACGGCGGTTCTTGTGGGTTCCCCCGCCGCATGTGCGGGAGCCCCGGAACTTTGAACGCTTGTTTACTGGCATTTTGATTACCTCATCTTGATAAGAAGATCATTAATCTCCTTACCGTAGTATCCAAGTGCTCCACCCTGAACGAATGTGAGTTTGGTTGACTTGTATCCCTTTCTTGGCGGGTGCATACGAAGCACCGGCTTAAGTTCGGGCACATCTTTCATTTTGATTTCGCCGTTGATAAGTGCTGCTGCAAGTTCTGCAATTGTTGCATACTTAGTAGCTGACTTAACGTACTCGTCTGTCAGAGGGGCATCGCCCACAAGTCTTCCTCTTGTTCCGAGAATGACTTCAAGTGTCTTTGCATCGACTTCTCCGAATGCGACAAAGTCCTTTGCTTTGCGAATCATACCGAGATACTCGGGTGTCTCAGGGACAATAACACAGTGGTTAATGTGGTGAAGACGGAGCATCTTTAAGGTCTCTTTTATTTCGCGGCGAGTGTTTGCAACGCCTCTGACCTGAACTACTGCATACATTACTTACGACCTCCGATTCTTACAAGGTTGGTCTCGCGAAGTGCATTGTAGGTTGCCTTTGCGAAGTTGATTGTTGTTCTGGTCTGACCGCTTGTGTTAACCCACACATCCTGAATACCTGCGAGATTAAGAACTTTCTTACCTACATCTCCGGTAACAAGTCCGATTCCTTTCGGTGCCGGCATTAAGGTAACTGTAACAGAACCTGCTTTGCCTGAAACTTCCATTGGAACAGAGTGTTTTGTTCCGCATCCGCATTCCCAGGAGCCGCATCCTCTGCGAACCTTAACGATTGAGAGTTTTGCGGCAGTGATTGCCTTCTTGATTGCAGTTCCGACCTGAACATCTCTGCCCTGACCGAAACCGATGTATCCGTTCTTGTTGCCGATTACGACGACTGCTCTGAACTTAATACGGCGTCCCGAGTCTGTCATACGCTGCATCATATCAATGCAGAGAACTTCGTCCACAAGGTCGGGAAGCATTGCATCAACAATGCCCGCTTCCTTTATCGGGTATCCGCTTGCAATAACTTCATCGAAGTTTGCGAATTCTCCGGCAAGAACTTTCTTTCCGAGCCCTGTTACCGGGACCCATTCTTCCTGTTCGTAAGCCATGTTTACTCAAGCTCCTTCATTATTGCGTCTTTTACTGCCTCGACATTTTCTGCCAGGTCTTTAAAGCGCTCGTCGTATTCTGCAATTACTTTACCGTTGCAGCGGTCATCGTCCGGAAGAATTGATTCTCCGACCGGAACATCGAAACCTGCTTCAACAGCACCTTTAACTGCTGCAAATACACGTGCTCCGGTTGATGCAACCTGAAGTCCGATATCTGCAATACCTTCTGTGTATCCTGCCTTCTGGGCACGGACTGCAAAGAGCATTCCTGTTAAGTATGCTGCCGGAGTGTTTCCGAGGTATCCTTTGTATCCGTACTCTGCAAGTTCGCGGCTGTTGACGTGAACGAGAGTGTAGTCGCCCTCCATTGTTGCAGATACTAACTGAACAATGATGTGGCGGTTTGTTTTACGGATAACCATACGGTTTTTGCCGGAAACGATTAAACGCTGGCGCTGGTAATAATCAGTTCTGCCTTCACGGCGTCTTCTGAACTGAACAAAGTATCTTCCATTGGTTGCCATTGTTTACTCTCTCCTTGATGTTGCAAGCTCAATCTGAGTCTTGAGGTGAGCAACGTTTCTGAACTGTCCACCGGCTGCGCGGCGGTAAAGTCTGCGGTACTCTGTCGGTGTGATTGCACCTGAGTCGCGCTGAGCACGAAGCTCTCTGCGCTGTGCACGGATTTTCTTAATCCATGCTTCCTTTGACGGAGTGCGTGCGCCTTTTGCACCGCTTCTGTGTCCGGTACCTCTGCAGTGACCGTATGCACGTTTTGCCATGCGTACGCGTGCTCTGCCGCGTGAGATTCCTTTCTTCTGGTGAGCGGAGATAGCTCCGTCCTCAATCAGCTTGCGGATATCTTCTCGGGACATTGCATTTTCAATGTCTGCGACCTTTTCAGGATTAATCCAGACACGGTTGACACCGCAGCCTAATACTTTTGCTGCAAGTTTGCGCTGTGCTGCAAGGTCACTCATTTGACTTCACCTCAGTCTTCTTTGCTTTCGGCTTAGATTCTGTCTTTTTCTCGGCAGTCTTCTTCGCGGCAGGTTTTTTCTCTGCTGCTTTTTTTGCTGCCTTCTTTGCTTTCGGCTTCTCTTCGGCTTTGGTTTCAGCTTCGACAGGTTCTTCTGCTTTCGGCTCTTCAATTGCCTTTGTGTCGGCTTCGGCAACCTTGGGCTGAACAGCCTTTGCGGCTTTAACGTTCAGAACTTTGATTCCGAGTTCTTTTGCTTTGTCCTGAATCTGGAAACGTTTTGCATTTCCAACGGATGCTCCGATTCTGACTGCGGTTGTTGCCGGGTCAATTGATTCAAGTTCGGCAATTGTAAAGATGAGAACTTCGCGGTATCCGCTTGGGTGGAATCCTCTGACAGCTCTCGGGCTTCCGAAACCTGCTTCGGGGTGTTCGCCCTTTGCAATATAGTCCTTGCGCTGCTTTGAGTGAAGTCCTCTCGGTCTTCTCCATGTATCCTTTAAGGTTACTTTGGTCTGAAGACACTGACGTGCGAACTTTGCCTTCTTTGCATCGCGTGCTTTAAGAAGTCTCTTGATTTCCGATACCATTTCAGTTACCTCTGCTGGTAATGTAGATACCATCCTGGAATACACGCGGGTCTCTGTGACGGACTTTGCATGCCTGTTCAACGTTTGCTGCGGTGTTTCCGATTGACTCACGGTCGATACCTGTTAATACAAGCTCGTCGCCGTTAAGTTTGACTTTGACGCCTTCAACAATTTTTGCGTAGCGCGGCTGCTTTTCGCCGAGGAAGTTTGCAATCTCAACTCTTTCGGGCTGGACTTTAACCTGAATCGGGAAGTGGTTGAATACGATTTTCATATGATATTCGTATCCTTCTGTAACGCCTTTCGTCATTGTGTGAAGAAGAGCGTTATAGGTTCCGACAAGTGCAAGAACGCTGCGTCTTGTTGACTCGGTTTTTATTGTGACTGTGCCATCTGCAATTTCGATTGAAATTGCGGGGTGGTAGAATCTTCTTGACAGTGTACCTTTAGTTCCCTTGACAGTAAATACTTCGTTGCTGTCTTCGGTAATTGTTACGCCTGCTGGGATGTGAAATACTGCTTCGTGCATTTTTTCTCTCTCCTTAGAAGACGTATCCTAAAAGCTCTCCGCCGATGCCGAGCTTACGTGCCTGTTCGTGTGACATTACACCCTTTGAGGTTGTCAGAATGATGATTCCGAATCCTTTTCCGGGGAGGTATCTTGTTTCCCAAGATTCCAAGTCAACTACCTTTACTGAGAAACGCGGGGTAATAACACCGCACTTGTTGATTCCGCCGGAAAGTGTAATTGCGTACTGACCGCCCTTTCCGTCATCAATCTTCTCGAATTCTGTAATGTATCCGTATTCCTGCATTACTTTAAGCATGTCACCGAAGAGGCGGCTTGCCGGTTCAACGGTCACTTTAAGCTTACCGGTGTCGCCGGCATTCTTAATAGCGCTCATTGCGTCTGCGATAGGATTCTGTTTTGTCATTGTCCTTTGCCTCCTTAGTTCATCTTCTTAAAGCCCATGGTGGGTGCCCATTCACGGAAACACTGACGGCAGAAGTAAATGTTGTATCTGCGCACAAGTCCCTGCTTGCGTCCGCAAAGCTGACACTGATTTGCATCCTTGCCGTACTTTTTCTGCTGGACTTTGCCGTTGTCTTTTGCTGCCATTTTACTCCACCTCAATTCCGAATGTTTCGGTCACGAACTTCATGGAGTCCTCACGGGTTACATGAAGTTTGCTGTTGAGTTTCTTCTGCTGAATCTTTCTGCGTGCGGTTCTTGTTCCCTTGTGCTCAATAACTGCTATAACATCCATACCGTAGATACCGATTTTCGGGTCATATGCCTGTCCCGGGAAATCCGTATGTTCTTCGATACCGAAACCGAAGTTTCCTGTAGCGTCGAACTGGCGCTGGTGTAAGACGTGCTCAATTGAGTATGTCTTGAGTGCGAGTGCAAGGAAGTCCATTGCCTTCTGACCGCGAAGGGTTGCTTTGCAGCCTATTGGCTGTCCGCGGCGGACACCAAATGCCGGAAGTGTGTTCTTTGCGTAAGAGCGGATTGGTTTGGAGCCTTCGGTAAGGTCAGACATAATCTTCTCAGCGTTGACAAGGCGTTCTCCTGCTTCGCCGACGCCCATGTGGACGATGACTTTTGCAACGTAAGGAGTCTTCATATCAGTCATGCTTCAACACCCCAGTTCTTAAGGTAAGATTCGGTTGTGCCGATAACGTAGATGTAGTCCTCAATTGTCTCAAGTTCGCTGCCGTTTGCATCCTGAAGGATGACACGGTTCGGAAGTGAAGATGCCTGAGTGTAAATCTTTGTAATCTTTCCGACTTTGGTTGTGTGCTGACCGCCGATGATTATTGCCATGCTGCCGACTGCATACGGGAAGTGTTCTGCAACTGCAAAGCGGTCGTCGCCGTTGATTCCGATGACAAGTGTGTCTTTGCCTTTGTAGAGGTCGTCACTGATGAAGTTTGCACCGCAGGTTAAGTTAATCTGGGTCTTTCCGCCCTTAAGGGTAGTTTTGTTTGCGACTTTTACAAGTCTGAAGTTTGCGGATTCTGCCGAGATTTCTTTCTCAATCTGTTTTCCGTCCGCGTCAACAAGTATAAGGTAGTGTTTGTTGATTTTCGGGAAGCTGATGATGTCGAAAACGTCAATTCCGATGTGGTCGTCGGTTACGATGTGTCCGTTTAAGACAACCTGACGGCTGTGGAGAATCTGTCTTGCTTCTTTGTTATTCTCAGCTAAGTGCATGTGATCGCGAAGCCATACACCAATCGGAAGTGCCGAACCGTCGTGGGGTCCGCTTGCAGGGCTGAGTACATATTTGCTTTCCTTGCGGGCAAGCTTCCATGCATCAGGTGCAGTCATTCTCTTGGTTCTTGTCATTATGCCTTCACCTCAAGACGTGCAACACGCTTTGAATCTTTTGTGTTGAGTTTGGTAATTAATACCTTTGACGGGTCGAGCGGTCTTGGGACGTCCTCGCCGTTTGTTTTCTTTACGATTACGCCGTGTACAAGGACTTTTGTGTTCTTGACATCGACTTTGTCGACTACGCCTTCAGTTCCCGCAAATTCTCCGCGGAGTACTTTGACTGTATCGCCGGTGACGACACGGAAACTGCGTTTTCCATATTTTTCGCGAAGATCAGATGCAAGCGGTGCGTTTAAGAATGCGCCCTTTACGTGAAGGGGTGCGTTGTAGCGGTACTTGCGCTGTTTTCTTGGCTGAATACTTGAAATACGTGCCATGTTTTTTTCACCTTAGATAATAATAGTCGCCATTGAGCCGACTTTGGGGAATCTTTCTGCTACTTCACGAGCAACCGGACCTTTAATGTCTGTTCCTCTCGGGTCGTTTGTATCATTCAGGAGAATCATAGCGTTCTCTTCGAATGAAACGCGAAGACCATTCGGTCTGCGGAATTCCTGCTTCTGGCGGACAACTACAGCTTTTACAAGCTTTCTCTTCATATCAGGAGTGCCCTTCTTGACAGAGACTGTTGCGAGGTCTCCGAGACCCATTTTCGGCTGTCTTTTCTTGACACCGTGGTATCCTGTAACGGATACAATCTGAACAACACGTGCCCCCGTGTTGTCTGCACAAACCATCTTAGAGCCGGTCTGAAGTGCGCGCGGAATTTTTGCGGATAATCCTCTCATTCTTTAACGACCTCAACGACTACGTAGGATGTTGTTTTGTTCAATGGTCTGCACTCTGCAATCTTGACCTCGTCGCCAATTTTAGCGTTGAGGCACGGAGCCATGTGTGCGTGAATCTTTGTGCTTCTCTTTTCATAACGGTCGTATTTCTGGACCTTGTGAAGGAAGTTGCGTTCAACGACAACGGTTCCCTGCATGCGTTCGCTTACGACTTTACCGGTAATCACCTGGCCGCGTACCGATAAAGTGCCGTGAAACGGACAATCTACATCGTCACATTCCTTTTCGGGAACTGTGACATTTAATCCGATATTTTTTGCCATATTAGACCTCATAAACACTTTCTGCGCAGATTTGCTTTCACAATCCCGCGGAGTTATCAATGATGTTTACACTGACTGTTGTTAATTTTTTTAGTTGTGTAAAAAAATAACAGCTGTATATATTGTTCTTATGTGATTATAATAGTTGTTATCAATGGAACAACTTGTTGAGTTTGTCCAATCGTTATGTGAATCCATTGGACGGCGGTTTAAT
>JAUNXW010000203.1 GCA_030539595.1 Methanocorpusculum sp.
CCGGATTCTGTAAGATACTTTAGCAAAGCCTGAGATAAAGCAAATGTCGCTCCTCCGCAACCTTTTCTGTCCGTATCGTCAACACCGACGGTTATAGAAATCATGGCATTTGTTCTGACTTCTCCTGTTACAAATCCATCGCTTGTATCGATTTTGACAGAACATACGCCTTTTGCAAGTCCCATCATTGAAGACAGAGAATAAGCCGGACCTCCGTAAACAGATTTTATCGTCTGAACAATTTCGGTCTTATCTTTTTTAACTGAGACCAGACCGACAGCCGCATCTTTGAGATTGATTTTTCCGGTGTATCCGATTTTTGCACGCTCGCGTAAAATCATTCCGTCACGCTGAACGAAAACCGCAGCACCGCCGGCTTTTTTGTGATGAAACTCACAGAATCCCGCACAGCCGCTTGAAAGACATTCATGGAATATCTCAACGTCGTAACCGTCTACCGTTGTAAATATTCTTCGGCACGTGGTTTGAGGCATTGCACTCCGCGAAGCATAACGTGCGGGATTTCTTCCGTGAGGCTGTTCTTTAATAAAAATACAACCCTCTTTAAGAAGTCTGTTTATCCAGTCCTGAGCCGTTGACCTCGGGACATTATTGTTCAGTGCAACATCGGACGCGGTAAAAAAACCGGATTCAAAGGTTTTCTGACGCATCGTTGAAAGAAATGCGTCCCTCTTTCCTAAGACACCTCCGGCTTTTTCTTTATTCTGCATATTTTTCGTAAACTGAAAGCAAATCCGATAATATTGCGCTTGCTGTTTCAACAGAACCCGCGCCGCGTCCGATAAATGTAATTTCGCCCGCGTATTCGGTGTCTACCGTAACAGCGTTGAGTGTTCCTTCAACGACAAGCGAGTCAAGTTCGGAAATCAGTCTGGGTGAGACTTCAAGTTCGTTCTTTTCGACGTCAATTGATGCGATAAGTCTTATCGACTGACCGGTAGTTTCAGCCATTAGAAGCGCGTCGGCTGTAAGTCCGTCAATTCCGACCATTTTTACGTCGGAGAGTTTGGCATTCATTCCAAGAACAGTGTTTGCGAGAATCACAAGTTTTATAGCTGAATCAGTTCCGTTCACATCATAAGTCGGGTCTTTTTCCGCGTAGCCGAGGTCTCTTGCTTCTGCCAATGCCTGACTGTATGTCAGACCTTCTTCTTCCATTCTTGTTAAGATGTAGTTGCATGTTCCGTTAAGAACGCCGGATACGGATTTTATTTTGTTTCCGCCAAGTCCGTGTTTTATTCCGTTGATAATCGGAACAGCTCCAGCAACAGTTCCTTCAAATCTGAGTTCGGCATGATTTTCATCTGCGAGTTTCTGAAGTTCTTTGTATGCTACGGAAATTGGTCCTTTGTTTGATGTGACGACATGTTTTCCGCGAGAAAGAGCAGCTTTAATTACTGAAAGTGCGGGTTCGCCGGTAATTGCATTTGTCGGCGTTACTTCAACCAAGACGTCGTAATCGGCTTCTGAGGCAATTTTCATTGCGTTCCATTCGTGGCTTCCGCAAACTCCGGTGGTTTTTTTCTTTGCGAGAAGTTCTTCGATGTTTAATCCTTTGTCATTGACTACGCCGCTTTTGGAATCCGCAGCTGCGGTTATTGTGAATCTTTTATCGTTTTTAAGAACGTGACCGACGCCTTTTCCGACAGAACCGAGACCTATTAATGCTATTCTCATAATATTTCCCCTCCGCCGAGTTCATCGACTATTAAGAGATGTTTTTCCGCGGCTATTTTTTCGAGGAGTTCTATTGTTGTTTCCATTTCTTCGTCGTTCACGGCTTTTATTGTAAATTTTGCGGTTGATGGAAGAGATACGCCCGGCATTATTATATGGAGTTCTGTGATTTCAGATATGTCGGCTCTGTCGATTCTTTCAACGGTGTCGGTTAAATCTGTGTGGAGGATGTGCCCTATCAGTATGAAGGTTTTAATTGAGGTAAGGCGTTCTGTTCCGACGCGGGTGACTATGATGTCGTTTGTTTTCAGTGCGTCGATTAATTTCGGAAGAGCCTGTTCCGATATTGAGACCGCTATGTCTACGATTAAGTTTCCTGTTGCGGTTTTTTCATCACGCTGGTGCGAGATGGAGATGATGTTTGCACCGCTTTTTGAAATTGGTTCAATTGCGGCAAGAAGCTGTCCGGGTTTGTCTTTCAGTTCGAGTCTTAAGGAGGTTTTGAAATTTTTCTGCAAGTCGCTTACCTCTGTGTTGTTATTTATTTGGTCGGCTGAGTATAATGTTGTTTTGTTAGCAAAGAGTTAATAAAGTTGTCCAACAGTGGTTTAATACGTTGGACAAGATTTTGATGATGACAGTACTTCACTAATTTTTATTGATAAGTTTTATTT
>JAUNXW010000204.1 GCA_030539595.1 Methanocorpusculum sp.
ACTACAAGTCACACAGTAAAGATAATTTTATTTCATTGGACTTGGATGTTCCGGGTGAACGTTTCCGGTCAGGAGAAACTGAAGTGTATTTGTGGTTCTTAGATGGGAAAATGCCTTATCATTTACATGTGTATGATTTAACACAAAGAGATGTTTCTGCAGTAAAAATCCGATAGGTTTAATCCGGCGGATTACAGCGCTTGGTTATGCGGTTGTTGTATTGATAAGAAGATAATCTATTAATTTTTGAACTGTTTTTATTGTCGACTTCATCAATCACCTCTCCGCAGAGCAGGAATTTTTACCGCGAATAGAGCGGCATATTGTGCAGAACTCAGACTCAAGCATCTCATCCGTAGTATTGCCTGCTTTAATATCATCCGCAAGCTCAGCTATTCTTGCCTTAATATCATCCTCAAACACAATTTTAAAACCCCGCTTGCCTGACAGATACTGCGAAACAGCCGACGGAGCAAGAGACAGAGCTTTAGCTATTTTATTCTGAGGAACACCGTTATTCACAAGTTCTGCGGCAAGAGCCGACTGTATTGCAGGAATTATATCCCAGACTATTTCCTGACACGGAACTTTTACCATTTAATAAATATGGGACTTTAACAGTATTGAAGTTTCACATTGTGAATTATTTTTACTTGTTTATTCTGGATGTAATAGTCAGACAACGGAAATAACGAAAATGTGCCAATCAGCACCAGCTTTAAAAAAGAAATTGATTAGGAATTACTTTGTTAAATTATGAATCTCATCCAGCAGGCAGGGAAGGAAAGTTCCCGCATCGCTCACAATACCAATTGCCTGAGATGTTCCCCTGTCCATAAGTTTCGTAACCGACGCAGGATTAATATCTACGCAAACTGTCTTAATGTGCGAAGGAAGCAGATTACCCACAGCAATTGAATGAAGCAGAGTAGCCACCATTAAAATCATACCGAACTTAGGGTCAGTGATATGTTTCCGCATCTCGTCCTGAGCCTGCATAGTATTTTGAATAGTATCAGGAAGAGGACCGTCATCACGAATTGAACCGGCTAAAACATATGGAATATTATTCTTAATACATTCATACATAATTCCGGACTTAACAGTTCCCGACTCAACCGCCGCACGAATAGAACCCTCACTCATTATTTTGTTTATTGTATAGAGATGATGTCTGTGTCCTCCGGTCACAAGTTCCCCTGTCTTCAAATCCATCCCAAGCGAAGTCCCGAAGATACTGTATTCCAAATCATGAACCGCCAGAGCGTTTCCGGCAAAAAGAACATCAATATAACCCTCGCGAATCATTGAAGCCACTGCTTCAACCGCTCCGGTGTGAATTATTGCAGGCCCTCCCACAAGCGCAATTTTTTTACCTGAGTTTTTCATCGCGACGATTTCCTTAGCTATACTTTTAATAAGCGTCCTGCTCGGTCGTTCTGAAGAAACATCACCGCCCATAAATTCAAAAACACCTATCTCTCTCGGACGTTCGGGGAAATCAACCTTGATACCCTCTTCACCGACAACCACAGTGTCAGACGGGCTGAGTTTTCCCTGAACAATGCACTTGGCTGTCATTTTTTCGGTATCAACGAGGATTAAGGCATCCATTTTCATATTGGTGACAGGAATCCATTTTCCGCCGTATTTGATGTATGTCGGGTGATTGGTTGTTGAGTAAAAGCCTTCGGGAGCTACTTTGGCTTTTTCGACTTTTTTAAGAGTGACTTCGCTTTCGCCTACAATTACCGCACCGACACGGCGAAGTTCTCCTATTAAACTCTCAAGCTGCTCTGATGTGGAAGCCGATATACGCATTTTTGCATAACTCGGGTCTGTTTTTAACCTGCCGAGTGTGAATTCGTCGGTTTCAAAATCTCCGTTGTATTCAACGACGGTGTCCATCACTTTTGCCAAAATTCCGGAATCTACTATATGTCCGCGAAGTTCTATTTCCCTCGTGAATTTCATGAGTATTTATTTGTCGTGAAAGTTGATTAAGGAATTCTTAATCTCACGAAGCTGATATTGAGCTTGTCCACTTGTTATGTGAATCCGTTGGACAAGATTTTGATGTTGAGGCTGTTTTACTGTTGAGCTTTGAAATTATGTTGCGAGACACAATCAAATAATTTTGAAGACCAACAAATTACTATTTCAAATTAATTTAAATATCAGATTACTCTATTGGACAGCCTCATACAAAAAGATTGTTGGCAGATTTGAAGGAGAAAGATGTTGTCAAGCGTGTCGGTTCTGATTAGTCAGGTTATTGGGATATCGCAAATGGGCAGTTTGATAGATAATTTGTATTCAAGATTAATGAAATGTAAAATGTCCTAATAAATGTCACTGTAAATGT
>JAUNXW010000205.1:0-1832 GCA_030539595.1 Methanocorpusculum sp.
TTCAAGTGAGGGAGCGAATTGGCTGAGGCGATAGCCGAAGGCGCGACTGAACGCCAGAAAAATGCGATTGCCGAGAGATTTGCGTAGATTTGCGGTTCTTTTTTTTTGAAAGATGAGTGACAACGCTGAGCGGAGTGATAAACGGAGCGAAGCCCCAAGTTAGTCGAAATAAAATTAATCAATAAAAATTAGCGAAATACTGGATTAGACAAACTCCTGAATAACAGCTATCCTCTCCGAAACATAATTAGTCTTGCGCGTTGAGATAATTATGTATGAAACAAATTGCTGTTCTTGCGTCGGGAAGAGGCTCTAACTTTCAGGCAATAATAGAAGCCATGACGCCTTTGAAAATCAACGGAAAGATAATCATGCTGATTACAGACAACAAGGACGCCTACGCAATAGAAAGAGCAAAGGCTGTAAATATTCCTGTGACCGTCATCAACTTCAAAGATTATCCGTCACGTGCCGACTACGAAAAAGAATTACTCTCAACGATGAAAAATCTGAGCGCGGATTTATTTATCTGTGCCGGATATATGAAAATCATCGGCGAAGAAATTGCAAAAACTTTCTTCGGCAAACTCATAAACATTCACCCTGCACTTCTTCCATCGTTTACAGGGCTTCACGCACAAAAGCAGGCTCTTGACTACGGAGTAAAAATTGCAGGCTGCACCGTTCACTTCGTTGACGCAGGTGTTGACACAGGACCTATAATTATTCAAAAAGCCGTTCCTGTTTTCGATGACGACACAGACGACGACCTTGACGAAAGAATTCTTGAACAGGAACATACAGCATTTCCGGAAGCTGTAAAATTATTCTGCGACGACCGCCTGAAAATCGAAGGAAGAAAAGTCAGAGTGCTTCCCGCCCAAGAGACTTAATACCGAATAAAGACCATTTAATAAAGCACAATTTCGCATGGCAAAAAAAATCAGAAAGGAATCAAACAAGGATATCGCATCAGAGCGGGTCAATATCCTGTTTGGGCTCGCAAAAGAGAATAATAATTCCCCTGAACTTCAGAAAAGATACATATTTCTGGCGCGCGAAATTGCTATGAAGCAGAGGCTCAGGCTCGGTAAAGAACACAAGCGTCATTTTTGTAAAAAATGCGGCTCATATCTTTTAGCCGGCAAAAATCTGCGTGTTCGAGTTCACGGCGGTAAAGTAATTTACACGTGTGAAACATGCGGGAATATCATACGAATTCCAATAAATAAAACAAGGTGAGAATATTACAAAAGATAATGTATCATATATTCAGGAACTGAAACCGACAATCTGGATTGGCAAAAACGGATGTACTGAAGATATTGTTGATGAGATTAAAAGACAGCTTGACACCCGCAAGGTGATTAAGGTTAAGTGGCTGCAGAGTTCAGATATGGACACAGCGGAAGTAGCGGAGCTTGCAAAAATGGTGTCTGCCGATGTCATAGATTCGCGCGGAAAAATGGTTGTCTTCGGCGCAAAAAACAGAGGAAAAGATATACCGACAGATAAGCCGGCGGCAAAAAAGACTACAGCGCGTGCAGATACAAAGCGTGCGTATTTAATCAGAAAATAATTTTTTTAAAGGCTCACAAAATATCCGAGCAGTTCTTTTGATTTTCTTCGGAGTTCGTCTCCCGCTTCGCACAAAACAACCCCTTCATCCGGCTGACCGTAAATAATGTAATCACCGTCGGCAATAAGTTCAACAAGAGGAAGCACTGCCAAATCTTCTTCTCCTTCAACGACCACAACCGATGGAGAAATACTGACTGCTTTTTTAAGAGCTGTAACAAGTTCTTCGGTTATTGTTCCGGCAGGATTCACCA
>JAUNXW010000205.1:1842-2360 GCA_030539595.1 Methanocorpusculum sp.
TATTTTATGCGAACCAATCTCTGCATCTAAAACATAAGGCAGTCTTTTTGTAAACCCGTCGATTACGGCAACCGCAGGCGTAAGACCTTCGCAAAGCGCGTTTTCGGTTACAACGTCGCCGACAGAATAGAATTTTTTTGATTTGATAAAAGGTATGATGTCTGAAAAATCAGAAAAAAGAGTACCGAATGGTTTTTTAAAGAATAATCTGTTCTCTGCAGGCAGTGTCAGCATTTACCTGACCTTGAGAGCGTATCTGCCGTTGTACTCAATGTTCATTTTTTTGGCTACATCTGAGTGGCGCGAATCGATAATAACAAGGTAACCGAACCACTCGGTTGTAAGAGCATTTCCCTGACACTCGGGGCAGACGGTTTTGTCAGCCTCTAAAACCTTGTGACAGGTTCTGCATGCCTGAAGAAGTTTTTTCTGTGACGCGCGCTTGGCTGCCATTACTTCTTCTCCTTGTCCTTATTATCTTTCTCGCGCTCGTCTTCAATCCACGGAAGGCTTCCAAG
>JAUNXW010000206.1 GCA_030539595.1 Methanocorpusculum sp.
GAAGCTATCAATAATATCTTGATTGAAAAGTTAAGGCATAGCTTGACAAAACTTTCTGACACTGATTTGTATTTGATTGAACAGCTCATTTACAACGAAAAAAGTGAGCGTGAAGTCTCGAAGTTAATTGGTGTTCCGCAGAAAACAATCAATGATCGCAAACGCAGGATTTTGGCAAAACTAAAAAAACTTTTAGAAAATTAAAAAAAAATCCGCTCAAAAATATAATTTAGTCAGCCTATATAAAAAGTGAGGGGGTAAATTCTTTTGATAGCAAACAATAACCCACCTCAACGGTAAAATTTTTGTTGCTGATTTAATCAGTAACACGTGTTCTTTGACAATTAAATACCCGATTCACAAACACTTTATCTGTTGTGCCGGAAACGGCAAGCACAGCAGCGAATACGCCAAGACTCCCTGCCCTGAGTATTTCAGGGTAAAACAGATAGCATCTAAGGGCATGAGCGATAAATATTCGGCTGCAAGGCAGCTATGGACGGCTGCTCTGCAATAACAGCAACAGTGATAATGATACTCCCGCATAGTTGAGGTTAAGTCCCAAAGTGCGGCTCGGTCGCTGACGGAGAGGTGAAACTCCTGTGATGTTTCCAAAACAGTTTGTGGATAGCCCGGTAACACTGGGGACAGGAATAATACAGTGAAAAGATGAAATGAAATATTTATATTGCTTTAGGGGCGGAGTATTTACCGCTTCGCCCCTGTAAGCAATTTTTGGGAGGATATAAATATGGTCGAAGAAAAAGTAAAAAATAATGTTGCGTATGTATTTATCAATTATCAGTTGAAAAAACTTCTTGAAAAAGGGCTTATAACTAAGGATGAAGCAGAAAAGGTTGAAAGAAATATCTGTTCCCAGCTTAATACCGACTATCTGTATTCGTGTAATATGATGTAGTTTTCAAAAATATTTTGTTGGTATTAGTGAATGGATATAATCAGATTTTTGTGGTATTGTGTTTGATAGAAAACAAGGAAAGGAGCGAGCAAAAATGCCTGAAATTATTGTGATACCGCCTACTAAAACAGCAGACGGGGAAATAAAAAAAATCAGAACAGCAGCATATGCAAGGGTCAGCAGTGATTCCGATGAGCAGCAAAATTCATTTCTGACACAGATGGATTATTATACCCAGTATATAAAAGATAATCCTACAATGGAATTCGTAGACTTATATGCAGATGAGGCTGTAACAGGCACAAAGATTGACAAACGTGATGAATTCAAAAGGATGCTTGAAGATTGCAGACAAGGCAGAATCGACTGTATCATCACAAAATCAGTATCACGCTTCGCTCGGAACACCTTCGATTGTATCAGTACAGTACGGGAACTTAAATCAATGGGCATAAATATCATATTTGAGGAAAACGGAATTGATACAAGAAGGTTAACCGGCGAATCGGAACTGATTGCCCTGTGCAGTATCGCACAGGAAGAATCAATATCAATATCCAAGAATGTAACGATAAGCGTGCGGCACCGTATGAAAAACGGAACGTATAAGCAAGGTACATCTCCGTATGGATATAAAGTTACAAACGGCGAGTTCGTAATATTAGACGAACAGGCTGAAATCGTAAAGCTGATATTCACAGCATATAAGGAAGGCAAAAGCCTTGCCAAAATCGCAGGCGAGCTTACAGAAATGAAAGTAAAAAAGAATGACGGAACATATAATTGGAATCCGCAGCGTGTAAAATACATACTGACTAATCCGAGATACAAGGGTGATGCGCTTCTGCAAAAATCCTTTACAACAGAGTTTCCGTATAAATCAAGAAAAAATCGTGGTGAGCTTGATATGTATTACATAAGGAACGACAACCCACCAATTGTATCAGCGGAGCTGTTCGATACAGTAAACAAGCTGCTTAAGCAGCAAGCAAACCGATACTGCAATAATACAGAAACAAGAGAGTATCCATTAAGTAAAATGATATTCTGTTCCGAGTGCGGCTGTCTATACAGACGAAAGCTCGGAACTATTCATACATATTGGGTATGCAGAGAGCATGATATCAATTCTGACAGGTGCAAAAACCTACAGATAAATGAAGCAAAGGTGTATGAAGCATTCGTGCAGATGTATAACAGATTGGTAAAGAATAAGGAATATATCCTCGGTCAGATGCTCGAAAATCTGATGGCAGTCAAGCAACATCGCTTGAATCAAAAAACCGAGGTTCACGATATAACAACACAAATTGCAAACCTAACAGAGCAGATTCTTGTAATTAACAGGCTGAAAAGCCGAGGTTACATGGAATCTGCTCTTTATGTTGAAAAGATAACACAAATAAACTCAGACATCATTCGCCTTAAAAAGCAAAAG
>JAUNXW010000059.1 GCA_030539595.1 Methanocorpusculum sp.
GATTGCCGAGAGATTCGCGTAGATTTGCGGTTCTTTCTTAACCTCATAAATTCCTGTCAACGCTCTCGCGGAGTGATAAACGGAGCGAAGCCCCAAGTTAGTCGAAATAAAACAAAATCAATAAAAAATAGCTAAGTACTGGATAAACAGAACAGAGAGAAGCACAAAATTTAGTCTAAGAAAATTAGTGAAATACTGATAAAGCGTAACTCCTATAAAAAAGAAAAAAATTATTTTTTCAGCAGTCCCAAGAACAGATCATCTTCGGGCGCTATGAATTCTATTTTTGCGTCTTCCGATTTGATGAAATCATATCCTCTTACAAGAACTGCTGGAACTCCTTCGTTTGACTCACCCATTAATAACTCAGCAGACGACGCAAGATTGTCTGCTACTGCTCTTCTTGTGACGTGAAGTTCGTGACCGAACAAATCTTTTTTGCCGCGTTCGTCGGTTACAGGTAAAATTCCGGAAACTCCTATCGCAACTCCGCAGACGCCCATTCTCATTGCGTGTGTTCTTGAATCTATTACAAGAACTGCCGTGTCTTTTCCTGTTTTTTCGCGGATTTCATCCCTCAGCCTTTTTGCACTCTCGTCAGCATCTTTTGGGAGCAGAGTTACATATCCGCTCGGTGCGTTTGATTCATCAACTCCCGCGTTGGGCAGATATAAATTTCCGCGTCTTGCAAGGAGATATCCGCAGACACCGCCGACTATTTCATCTGATTCTCTTAGAACAATTTCTGCGAGGCGTTCATCCATTTTGTATTTGCGTCCGTATTCTATTGCTTTTTGGCTTGGAACTATTTCGTTCAGTTTGACAATTCTTCCTTCGGTTGTCGCAAGCGGTGACTCGGCAAAAATAATTATGTCTCCGTCTTCTATTTTTTTTGCGTCTGTATCTTTTAGAGCGGAAATTATTCTGTCGACAAAGTTATCGCCGAATTTAAGCAGTCCGGTTGATATTCCGTAAACGGAAAATGAATAGGGCATATTGTGAATATTGTCTGATTTATTAGATTATAGGCATTATGCTGCGTTGACACAGTAATTTTTTGCGGGTCAAGCCAGCTTCGTATTATCCGTGTCGTTATTTTTTATTGACGAGTGGGTCGTATTTTTTCTTTACGTGAAAAAATATGCCTGTCGTTTTTCACAAAAATAACACAAACTATCTCAAACCGATTAGTAAAAAGACGGATTAACCGCATCTGAAAAAATTTAATCGTCTCTTGAAGAATACGCTTCAACAGCCCTTATATGATGACTTTCTTCCGCCTCACCGTCGATTTTAAGCGGATACTTTCCAGTAAGGCATCCTAAGCATAAATTGTCTCTCGGCAGTCCTATAGCTTTAATAAGACCGTCAAGCGAGATGTGCGCAAGAGTTGTTGCACAGATACAGCATCTGACCTCTTCAACGGATTTTTTGC
Organism: Methanocorpusculum sp.; assembly: GCA_030539595.1. Taxonomy (GTDB): domain Archaea; phylum Halobacteriota; class Methanomicrobia; order Methanomicrobiales; family Methanocorpusculaceae; genus Methanocorpusculum. The sequence continues at coordinate 1,436 of JAUNXW010000059.1, forward strand.
TTGAGATAAGTTCCGTTCTTGTTGGAAAATCCGTTCCCAGATAGCACGGTGAAATAATCGGCGGAGATGCCACTCGGAAGTGAATCTCTTTAGCTCCGAACTCTTTCACAAGTGAGAGAATCTTTTTTGAAGTTGTTCCCCTCACAATACTGTCATCAACTAAGACAACTGACTTATTTGTGATATGACCTCTCACAGGATTAAGCTTCATACGAACTGCTATCTCTCTTTTCTCCTGCGTCGGCATAATAAAAGTTCTGCCCGTGTATCTGTTTTTAATCAGAGCCTCGCGGAAATGGATTCCGGAAGCTTTTGAAAATCCTGTGGCTGCCGCAGTTCCCGAATCGGGAACAGGAGATACTATATCTGCTATTGTCGGAACTTCTCCCGCGAGGAGTTCACCGGTTTTTTGTCTGACCTCGTAAACAGAAACACCGTCTATTATTGAATCAGCTCTTGCGAAGTATATGTATTCAAAAACGCAGTGAGCCGGGGAGTCTGCAGTCATCAGAATTTTTGAATAAACTTTGTCTGCCTCAATTTTTACGCTCTCGCCTGGTGCAACATCTCTTACAAATTCAGCATCAACAGTATCGAGTGCCACACTTTCTGAGGCAACGATGTGCCCTGTTTTTGTTTTTCCTATGCAAAGAGGCTTTATTCCAAGCGGGTCGCGGAAAGCGTAAAGTGTTCCGTCGAAGATAAATATCACAGAGTATGAGCCTCTTGCTTTTCTCATACAGAAACTAATTGCCTCATCTACTGTATGACCGTCGATTATTTCGTTTGCTATAATTGCGGCGATTACTTCCGTGTCGGATGTCGTTGAGAAAATGTGACCTCTTCCTTCGTATTCGTATCTGAGTTTTTCCGTGTTTACGAGATTTCCGTTGTGCGCAAGCGACAGCGAATGTCCTCTGAAGAAAAAGTGAAACGGCTGAATATTTTCAGGCTTTGAACCGCCTGTTGTAGGATATCTTACGTGACCGACACCCACATTTCCTTTGAGTTTTGCCATGACTTCGTCTGTAAATACTTCGGATACGAGCCCGTATCCTTTGTATTTGTTGACAGTCTCCCCATCATATGTAAATATCCCCGCGCTTTCCTGCCCTCTGTGCTGAAGTGCGTACAGCGCCCAGTATAGGTAGCCTGCGGCTTCTTTTTTATCTGCTATCCCTGCGATTCCGCACATATTTCTTACAGATTAGTTTTTATAAAATATACTCGTTTGTATGAAAACAGTTACGCACCGGTCGGGATTTGAACCCGAGTCTAAAGCTCCGGAGGCTCCAAGGATATCCTGACTACCCTATCGGTGCATATACCTTACTTTATTGGAGTGGATTGTATAAAAATAATGGAGTTATTTTTCACAGCACTCTGAAAATACGCTCATCTTCACTTCTACCTCCGACAAAATAAAGATATGCGGGAACACTGCACGATAATATTTCGCTCATAATCTCAGAGTACCTTGTGAGCTGCGCAAAATATTCACTCATCAGCTCGTCTGAAATATTTTCGCGGCTGCCCGACTTGTAATCAATAACCGCGTAACTCCCGTTCTTATACTTAATGAGCCTGTCAATTCTCTTATTCTCATCACCCGCAGAAACAGGCAGTTCACAAAAACTCTCAATAACATCTTTCATCAAAGAGCTATCCATAAATCTCTCCAAGTCCTCAGAGAATTCACCGATGCAGTCTGACAAACCGTAACGTATTGCGGTCGCCGAAACATCCGCGCCCGCAAAAATTTCGTGAAGACAGCTCCCTCTCGCAAGAATATATTCATTCGCCCCCACATCGGCTGCATTAACAACCGCCTCAGTTTTTCTATCTGCCCGAATCTCATCCCACTCTTCAGGCTCAAAAACAGTGCTGTCCTCAGTTTTTTCTGGTAAACAGCAGCGCTCTGAAATAATTTCTCCGGCATCAATGTCATGGACACCGATAAATGAACTTCTGCTGATATTTTCCGAATCGGTCATTGAAACCGCAAGATGATCTCTTGCGCGGGTCATACCCACATAATACAGTCTTCTTAATTCTTCATCTTCAAACACTGCGAGTTTTCCTTTAGCCCATTCATTAACAAACGAAGGAATCTTTTTTCTGTCAGGATGCTGCAGAGTAAAAGCTGTTCCGAGATTTTTGTCGAAATAAAATCCGCCTTTGTTTCTTTTACCGTTTGCGGCAAACGCGAGGATTACAACCGGATACTCCAGACCTTTTGAGGCGTGAATCGTTAAAATTTTCACGCGGTCAGAATTATCTATGTCTTCATCTTCCAAGCTGCTCTCTTCCGAAATTTCTTCGTTGATGCAGGTCTCCATCGTCTTAATTAACGACGGCAGCGAAACAGCCGAGCCTGATGTTTTTGCGGAAACTATTTCAATAAATTTCATCAGGTTTGCAATTTCATCGTTTCCGGAAGGCAACCCTGAATAAACGCTGATTATTCCGCTTGAGCGTATAATCTCGTTAACGAGACCGACAAGCGTCATCTCGTGCGCTAATTTTCTGTAGCGCTTAAGGGACTCAAGAGCGGATTTTATTTGTGCGTCCTTTGATTTTTCAAGCCTGTCAATAAGGTTCTCTGAGTTTTCAAACGCTGACTTACATAAAGCCGCGTCGGAAATTCCAAAATAAGAAGAACGAAGCGCACCGTATAAAGAGATATCATCTTCGTGAAATGCTGCGGCTTTCAGAACATTTACAATATCATAAATCTCCTGCGATTTATAAAAGTCCCGACCTTTGTATTCAATATACGGAACGCCGTATTTTTCAAGAGCGCGTTTTAAAATCTCAAGTTTGGTTCTTGTTCTGAGAAGAATTGCCATGTCGGAAAATTTACTCGGACGGTTTTTTCCGTTTTCGTAAACCTCAAGCACCCCTGCATTTTCTTTAATCCATGAGGCAATAAGTTCACTTTCCGCCGCGGCATTTTCATCAGCTTTTGAGCCTTTGATATCCTCGTTTCGCAAAACGGTTACAGAGCCGGTCTCACTTTTTCTTGACGGTTCAATCCGGCTGTATTCTATTTTTGAGTTGTCGAAGACATCTGAAAAAATATTATTGACGCAATCGATAATTTCCGGAACTGTTCTGAAACTCGTATCAAGCGAAACAGGTTTTGATGAAAACATATTCATCAGCTCAGAAAATCCCCACGGGTCAGAGCCCCTGAATCCGTAAATTGACTGTTTTACGTCTCCGACAATAAACAGTCTGCCGTTTTCAAAAGAATCTCCGCAGATTTTTTTAACAATTCCGGTGAGAATCGGGTCATTGTCCTGAACTTCGTCTACCAAGATGTAGTCGTATCTTTTCCGAAGGGAATCGACCACGTCAGAATTTTCCATCAGAACCGACGTGTATCTGATTAAGTCGTCAAAGTCAAGGGCTGACGCACGTTCTTTTTCCGATTTAATTCTGCGGCAAACCTCAGAAACAGTCTCTGCGAAAGCGTTCAGAACAGAAAACTCAAACTCAAGATATTTTCCGCTGAGCAGCTCGGCATCATAAATATTGATACCCTTCTGGCAGTCGATGAAATAATTCAGCAGCTCAAGAGGAATTTCATGATTATTTTTGATGTTCTCTTTTTTCATCTGAATCTTAAGTTTGTTCAGAGCCGAAACAATTTCGGATAAACCCTCTGCTTGAATTAATTCATTGTATGCCGCAAGCCTCTTTTTAATTGCCGAACTCTCTCTTGCCTCGGCTCTTTCAAAATAATCCATCAGCTCACTGATTTTTTTATCCTCAAGAATCGACTTGCGCATCTGAATTACTGCGCGGTCGCGTGCATCTCTCCATTCTTTCGAAACCGCTTCGGGATTATTTTTCAGCTTTTCAAACCACGGGCGGCAGTCATCCCATTTTGGAATAACTGCATTGAACCCCTCCTTAATTGTTTTCTGCGCAAGGTGACGGTATAAGTGAATTACGGACTCTCTCAAAAACTCGGGCGGGTTTTTCAAAACTTCGTTTACAGTGTTGTTGACAAGTTCGGATTTGTCAAGGTCGTCCATTATTGAAAACCCGGGTTCTATTCCCGCTTCAATAGGATATTCCTTCAGAAGCGAAGCGCAAAATCCGTGAAATGTACTTATTGAACATTTATGGATATTTTCGAGAACCTCTTTGAACTCGCCCGTTATTGAATACTCTCCTCTAATCTCGCGCTCAATTTTTTCCCGCATCTCAGCCGCGGCTTTATCCGTATACGTCAGAGCAAGAATTTTTCCTGCGTCAATGTGTCCTGTTCTCAAAGACTCAATGTATCTTTTCGTCAGAATGAATGTTTTTCCCGTTCCCGCACTTGCCGTGACGCAGACGCTTTTAGTCATATCAAGCGCGAGTTTCTGAGTTTCCGTCGGATTCATTCACTTTCCTCCTCAAAGGTATATCTGCAGATAAATCTGTAGGGGCAGTATTCGTCATCGCATTTTGACGGTGTGCAGCAAAGCCCTTTTCTCATTTTTTCTGCGCTCTCGAAGCATTTGGAAATTATCTCATCCGTCTTTTCAGAGACCGTTGTTCCTTTGAACGGGTTAACTTCCGCAAACTCCTTGGTCGTAATTTTCAGATAAAATCCCCCTAAAGGATTCATCCCGCTTGAATTTGAAAACACTTTTGCATACAGAGGAATCTGCAGAAGTTTTCCTTCGCTCAGTTCGCTTTTGAAAGATGAACCGGTCTTGTAGTCAACAATCATAAAATCGTTTCCGTTTACAAGAACCCTGTCTATTTCTCCGTAGATACGCATCTCACTTTCATCTTTTGTGATTTTTGAGTTTATCTTTCTCTCAGTAAATTCTGCGGGCGTCTTCCATCCAAGCTTTGACAGCTTAATTTCGTTTTCTATGAACTTCACAAAAATGCTTGAGAGCCCGTTTTCGCCGAGATACCATTCTCTTTTTGCAGTCCACTCAGGTGTACCGATTTTGATTTTGTCAAACTCCTGCACAGCTATTTTTAAAATCGCCTCAAGCGCCGTTTCTTTTTCTTCTTCAGTTACCGAGTCTGCAAACTCAGTAAAAAACCTCTGAAGAGTTTTGTGAACCACAAGTCCTATCAAAATCGCTTCAGAACCCTGTTCTTCCGCGCTGTAAAGTTTCAGATGATAGGTGAGATACCATCTGAACGGACATTTAACATAAGCCTCAAGAGTTGTCGGCGCGAACTGATAGCTCTCGTCATATTTTTTGAACGTCTCCGCAACTTCGGGAATTTCGGAAAAGTCGGCTGAGTATTTTTTGAGTTCTTTGTTGATTCTCTGTGTCACGGATTCAGCCGATGTTAGTCCCGCAAGTCCCCTGCACGATTCGTTTCTCCTAAGCAGAGTTCCTGCTTTTTTCTGGTTCTCAAAAATAGAATGCTTCAAATTTATTTTTTCGTAACTCGGCTCGGAATTAAAAAGCCGTGTCATGAACGGCGACGGAATAAGATTTTTTCCGTTGTCTTTTGCCGCGCAGGACAAACTAAGTTTTTTGCGTGCACAGAGCAGGGCTGTTTTGAAGTGATACATCTCGGATTCAAACATCTGAGTTTTCAAATCCGGAACAATCTCTTCTGTCTCTTTTTCGCTGAACGGAGGAAGCGTCGCGGGAATATTTGGGATATTGTCTGATGACAGCCCTACAATAAACACATAGTCTGCTTTAATGGAAGCAGCCGACGCGAGTTTTGCGACACGGAACGAATCGTCGGTTTCTTTTTTTGTCACGAACTTGGCAAGCGAAAAGCGCAGGAGGTATGAGTAAAAAACCGAGAGTTCGGTTTTTTCTTCAGCCGATGCAGAAATCCGCATTGCGTCTATTATTTTCAGAAATTTGTTCCTTGCGGCATTTGCTGATTCTGTCAGCGGGTAATCAGTCCATCCTGATTTTCTCAGCCAATATTTGAACGCCGTGCAGTGTCCCGCAAGTGTGTTTTTATGTTCTTCAAGAGAGAGCCATTCTATTAAAATTGTGACGTCGGCAATTTTTGAACCGAAACGCTCCGAATCTTTTCCGCCGAGTTTTTTTGAGACCGACAGCCATTCGTTTTTCTTGCTGTCAACTCCCGTGATAATACTGATTTGCCTGAGTTCTCCTGCGGTGATTTTTGCTTGGCAGTTTGTGAAAAACGGTGAGAGAAGAATTTCTTCAAGGTCTTCGAGTTTGAAATTGCGGGTGACTGCGCTGAGACAGGCAAGGGCTGATTTTACAACAGGGATGTTGGCAAGAGAAATTCCCTGTTCAGCGGAGTAATATTTCAGTGATTTTATCGAATCCCCTTCCAGTGCGAAAAAGTCAGGGATTATTTCGTCAATAAGTTTGACTGTGCGGGATATTGACGGTGAAAGAACAAGGATTTCTTTGGGCGAGACTCCATCTTCGATGAGTTCTGCAATTTTTTCAAGAACGGCTTTTATCTCGGTCTTGGCATCTTTATATCTGATTAGGTCTTCTTTTGTTAAAATATCCGGAACACCGGATATTTCTTCTGGGTAATACGGGATTACTTCATCAGCACACTCAATGATTTTTTCGAAGAAAATTTCGGCGAGTTTGTTTGACGGTCTGATTTTGCAGTGAATCAGATTACCGATTTTGAATTCACCCGCGTCAAGTACGGAGACTGCTTTCTCCATCACGGAAAATGAATCGCAGACGTTGTTTTCCTCAGACCATCTCTCATACTCGTCGATTATTTTTATTATTGCATCGTGTTTTTTTGATGTATTGGGAATTTCTGTGCAGGCTGTTTTTTTGGTGCTGCATATGTATAGCAGTTGATTTACAAGAGTTGCCGCCACTCTTTTTTTGTTTCTTTCAAAAAATGAGCCCTCGACAAGTTTTGAAAAAATTATAAGCTGTTCGTCCGCGTCTATTATTCTGATTTCAGGATGAGTAATGGATACGATGTGCTTTGCGAAAGACTTGAGAGTGGTCACCGAATCGGAAAGAACGGGAGTGTTTATTTTTTTGTAAACCTCTTCAACCGCCCCGGCTGAATCGACAATTAGCCATGTATTGAACGGGTCTTTTTTTGAAAGAGCTGCAAATGCTTTTTCAAAATATTCTGTCATAGATAGTCATTGTTTGACGTGAGAGATAATAAGTAAGACGATAATTATTTGTGAGAGTTTGTTCAATCGTGCTTAAATCCGTTGGACAAAATTTAGTCTAAGTACCCTGTTGGCAGCTTCGCTCCGTTTATCCAGTACTTAGCTATTTTTTATTGATTAGAATTATTTCGACTAACTTTTGGCTTCGCTTATCCAGTACTTCGCTAATTTTTATTGATTAGTTTTATTTCAACTAACTTTGGGCTTCGCTACGATAATCTCTTCGCTCAGCATTGATGGAAATTTATTAGAAGTTCGGCTATCGCCTCAGCCAATTCGCTCCTTCACTTGAAAAAGTTTGCAAGTCATAGACTTGCAAATTTGGCAAATCTTCGATTTGCACAAATGCTGCCGAAAGCCCTTCGGGCTTATTCTTATTTTTTATTCTTGTGTCCACAGGCAACTAAAAATCATTGGATAAACCCTCTTGGCTTGCGTGGAACTTTAGTTCCCTTAGCTAAGCAAGTCTCAGACTTGCGTTATCACGGCAGCGTTTTTCAAGCGAGGGAGCGAATTGGCTGAGGCGATAGCCGAAGGCG
>JAUNXW010000207.1 GCA_030539595.1 Methanocorpusculum sp.
CAATTCTAAATGTAACTTGAACTGTAGTCTCAAATTTACTCATACCAAATATATTGGTATTCAAAATATAAATATATTTGTGTGTTATAATAATAAAAATAAAGTTAATATGTTTTTAAAATCCGCGCGCAAGCCCCTGCTCAAAAATATAAAAATCGCTTTCAAGAATCTCCAAATCAAAAATAAATCCTGCCTGTGGATTAATTGTGTGTCGACCGCAATAAAAGTTATTTTAGCAAAAATAAAGTTATTTGCAGTTAATATTAAATACTTTAACAGCATACAAGATTAGTGGAGCAAAAAACATGACCTCCCTAAAAAACCAAAAAAGCGTTGAGGAGTTAGACCTCAGCGACTTCGCACAGCCAATAGAACTCAAAGAATGGGACAAAGCAGTAGGCACTCTGGAACTTCCCAAAGTTTATTCAGTCTGCTCAAACTTTGCCGACACACTCAAAAACGTCAACATCGCCTTATTCCGCTACAACGGAAACAGACCTACAGTATTTTTCAAAGACGGAATACTTGTAGAAGCCGTTGAAAACGAAAAAGGCGACTACGGCATCTGTAAAATAAAACGCAGCCGTCTTCGCACAATCTTATACAAAGCAGGCTCGTGGGTAAAAGAAGGCACAACCGATTCGGCAAAACTCGACAACGACCTTCTCGATTCAGTCCTCACCTCGCTCCCAAAAGAATTCCCGAGCGTTAGGGCACTCAAAGGTCTTTACAGCAGTGCAATTCTAACCCGCGACGGCAGAATCTTCTCTGAAAAAGGATACGAATCAGAATCTGGATACTACATCACAAAAACATGTAAAATTGCAGAAGTTCCGGCAGTTCCATCTAAAGAAGACCTTGAAAAAGCCCGCGGATATTTCAGTAATATATTCGGTGAATTCGCATTTGAAAATCCCGTGGATTTTGAAAACGCGGTTCTTTCGGTCTGCTCAATGGTCAAACGCGCTTCAATGGATTCAGTGTTTCCTATCTGGGCTGTGGATAAAAATACAACCCGTGCGGGAGCAACTCTGTTGATGCAGACGGCAGGAGCTATGGCTTACGGTAAAATCCCGGGGCTTTATGCAAGTTCGAAGAGGGAAAACGAAATTGAAAAGCTCATCGCGTCAGCCGTTAAATTCGGTGAGCCTCTGGTTATCATCGATAATGTAACAAAGGGAACTAACTGGACGCCTGAAAATCTCCTCTCGGCAACTTCGGGAACGGGTGAAGTTGTTTCGCGCAATATGGGGACTATGGATGTCTTTACTACGAAGGTTAAGGCGATGTTTGCTGTAAACGGCGTGAATCTTGATATTCGTGCTGATGTCTGCGGTCGTGTTTATAAGACGCGTCTTGTGACTAAGAAGCAGTGGCAGGATTCAAGTTTTAAGCGCAGTAAGCAGGAGCTTTTTGACCTTGCGGTCAGTTCCAATTCTGATATTGTCTGGGCAACAGCTGTGTTTCAGAATAACTGGGCTATGCTCGGTAAACCTAAGATGAGGTGTGACGGAAATCTTTCTGAATATCCTGAATGGTTTTCTGAATGTGCTTCTATGGTTTATTATGCGGGCTACAGTTCTGTTCTTTCTAATCAGAAGGAACTCCAGACGTCAGATAATGATGCGGAAACGTTCGGTGCAGAATTTGTGAATTGTCTTTATGATAAGTTTAAGTTAGGGGAGTTTACTCCTCTTGCTGTGATGAAGGCTATTTCTGTTGAGGCTGAGAACAGGAAGGTTTCAAATTCGTTTTCAGCAAATGATTTGCTGAATTATGCGCCTGAGAATGTGATGAAGGCAGCTGTGTCTTCTACGCTTACCCCTGAAAAGATAGGACGCTGGATTAAGGAATATATGGACTGCAAATTTGTGGACTGTGATTATTTCGTTAAGCGTGAAAAGAGCCGTGACGGTATCAAATATCGTCTTGCTCCTGTGGAATTACAGAGTAATCTGTGATGGATGATTTATTTCATCCATCTTTTTTTTATGAACAATTTGAACTTATTTTTTGATTTTAACTCTTGGTGATGGTTGTGACGGTTGTGATGGATGTTTTTCATTCTAAATTCATGTTGAGTATGATATTTTTTTCTTAGAGTTTTGAATAGAAACAACCGTCACATCCATCACAACCATCACCAGAGCTTAAAATCAAAAAATAAAGCATAATTGAGGATTAAATTATTTTTGGCGTGTAAGGTTATCCGTCACAAAAATTATGTTTGCTCTTCTTGTGATTTTATCTCACTACTTCTTAAACACAAACAAATACTCATGTGCCAGCAGTAAGAAATTAAATTTAACAGAGTTAGTTTTCCAAA
>JAUNXW010000060.1 GCA_030539595.1 Methanocorpusculum sp.
AACCGCATAACTTCAATATAAAAAAATAGAATTAGTTTTCGTGTTCTGCATCCATTTCTTTGAGGGTGCGCTCTGCGAGTTCCCTCATTCTGTCGGGGATTCCTCTTGATGAAATGGTCTCGATTTCCTTCATTGATGCGGCAATTTCCGAGCAGAGGATGAAGATTGCATATTTGTGCTCAAGTTTGCTTCTGTTTATCTGGTCTGGTGTGATTTTAAGTTCAGTATATTTCGGGAACTTCAAATCCGGGTTAATCATCTGATAGTATTCTTTGATATCATAGAATATCTGATGAAGTTCGAGTAATTCTTCCTTATGCATATGTCCTAAATTATTGGCGGTGTAAGTTCTTAATTATATCCCACAAGATTAATGAGGTGTTGCGGTTCTTTCTTAACCTCATAAATTCCTATCAACACTGAGCGTAGCAAAGCACAACAGCAAAACGAAACACACCCGCACCCTAACAAATCAACTTACACGAAATAAACTCAAAGACCAACAAATATCAACCGAACCGTTCACCTTCGGCTCACGTTTCGGTTGAACCCATCAAAACATCTATCTGTTAATACGAAGATATATTCACTATTTATGGCAGATACAGAAACACAAACACCCCCTCAATTAAAATGTCAGGGAGTATTTGAACTAAAAATCGACCGGGAGGAAGCAATTAAAATTGCCGGAAAATGGCTCGGCGCAGACAACATAAAACCTAGGCAAAAAGACAAAATTCGATTCGGCAAAGCTGAACTTGTCTATTACCCGTTCTGGAGATACTGCCGCGAAGACGGAGGCGAAAACAAAATCATCTACCGTCCGGCGTGCGGAACGCTCCTCACGGGACTTCAAAACATGCAGCGCAGTGAAACCGAAATCGTCCCCATCCCAAAAGACGTCAGACTCATCTCACCAACCGTAAAATCATCTGTATATCTGCCTGATTTACACGGAATAGCACGAGGAGAAAACCTTATCGCAATACCCCTTTGGGTAATCAGCTACAAATTCAAAAATACAATATACATGATTGAAGTCGACGGCGTTTCGGGCGAAGTCTTCACAGAATGGCATCCGATAAAAGAGCCCGTCAACTGGAGCAAAACCGCAGTCTACTGCTTTATTCCGATGCTAATTCTGAGCCTGATAGGAATTTACGCAGCCCCCTGGCTCTTCATAATAATCGCCGCAACACTCCTTGTATTAATCTACAAAAGTCAGATGATCGGTTTGCTGAGCGCCAAACGCAAGGAGGGAAAAGATGGGACTTGAACGCTCTTTAGAAGACCACATCGCAGAAACGATGTACAAGCCTAAAATCACCAGAGGCGTCGCAGAAAGAAGCGTACGCGAATGGTTCTCAAAAGGCGTAAAAGCACCTGACTTATCAAAAACCGTAATCCTCAAAGAAAATTATCTGTTGTATATCCCGTTTTGGCGCTTCATCGCGCAGGGAAAAGCCGTAGCCTGCGGATACTCCGAATTCACCGAAAGAACAGGAAACCGGATAAGAAACATCTACGAAGAACTCGTCGACGAAGAATTCATCTGGACCGAATGCGCCTGCGATACCGGAAAATACGGAATAAAAGAACTGAGGCTTGACCCGGGAGACGAAATCCCTCTTGAAAAAGGCTCGGTTGTTGCAATGGATGCGGGCGGCTCTGCAATTGAAGCAAGCGAACGCGGACGAAAAGCCGTTCACAAAATGATTAACGAAACAGTCTCAAAAAGAATCGATACAGTCACTCTCGACAAATCTTTCCTAATCCCCAAAGTCTTTGAACTTGTTTACGCTCCGATGTGGATAATCCACTACGAATACAAAGGCGGTCACTACACAGCCGTTGTTGACGGAGTAAAAGGCGATGTAATCGGCGGAACAGCGCCCATAAATATGACCGCAAGAACCAGACTGATGATTCTATCAATGGCTGCGGGAGGAATCATGATAGGCTCTTCAATTGCGATGATGATTCACGCAGGGGTTTATATCATGTCGGATATTTTGCCGACGATTCTGTTATTGTTCGGAATTGCTCTGACGATGGCTGCATATCCTGCGTTCAGGGAAGGCAAGACGTTCATAAGCTCGGGAACGATGGGAAATATCAACACGCTCAAACCGTCTGTAAGAATTCCCAAGCAGCTTACAGACCATGAAATTCTCGACCGCCGCTCTTTGAATCTTAAATGCCCGTTCTGCGGTGAAATCGTTGAACAGCCCTGGGGAGAAGTTGTATCTCCGTGCATTAAATGCGGTCACCTTCTTGATATTACTTCGGAAAAAGTAATTCCTGTTCCATACGATGTGGCAAAACCGGATTTACTCGCATTAACCGCTATGAAAGACAAAAATCCGGAATATATTCCGTTCTGGAGATTTGACTGCAATATCGAACTGACCGATTATCTTACGGGCGGAGATTCAACAACAGGTCTTCCGGATATTACCGGAAAGAGAGCCTACTATATCTGCTGCGGTGATATCCCAAGATACATAGCAGAACCTTGGGAAGTAGACCTTACCATAAGAAATCCAGAAATCATTGAGGATTTGGAAACGACCAAAGGCGAATTCAGCAAAATTCTCATCAACAAAAAGACCGCTCAGGAACTTACCGAGTTCCTTTATCTCAGGTATCAGACGGAAAAGCCCGGTATCTTACAGGTTATGAGATATAATTTCACAGCGGAAAACGCAAGAATCGTCTATATTCCTTACTACAAAGAAGAAGGAAACTACGTACCCGGTATCTGAGCTTTGAAAAAAAATCAGACAGTTCAGGCAACTCTGGAAAAATATTTCCATCACAGAAATTTCCGTCCGAATCAGGAGGAAATCATTAATGAGATTGTCGAAGGGCACGATGTTTTAGCTGTAATGGCTACAGGCGGAGGAAAATCTCTTTGTTATCAGCTTCCGGCTTTGATGCTTGAGGGGATGACCGTTGTTATTTCTCCTTTGATTGCGCTGATGAAGAATCAGGTGGATTTGCTTTCGTCTCAGAATGTGAAAGTCGAAACTCTGAACAGTCTTCAGACTTATGATGAGCGGCAGAGAATCGAAAAGGAGATGACCGAAGGTCTCGTTCGGATTCTTTATGTTTCGCCGGAAAGAGCTGTTACAAAAGCCTTTGCGGATGTTTTGATGAAGTGCAGGGTTTCTTTGTTTGCGGTTGATGAAGCCCACTGTATTTCGATGTGGGGGCATCAGTTCAGACCTGAATACAGGGAGATTAAAAATCTCCGCGAGAAGTTTCCCAATGTTCCTTTTGCTGCGTTTACGGCAACAGCTACGAAACGTGTCAGAGATGATATCGTTAAGGAGCTGAAAATGGATAGTCCTGCTGAGTTTATCGGCAGTTTTGACAGGAAGAATTTGTTTTATTCGGTTTATAATGAGGTTAATCCGGATGTCAGGACGAAAAAGATTGTCAGTTTTGTTGCGGCGAATAAAAATGTTTCGGGAATCATTTATTGTTTTTCGCGGGCGGCAACGGAAGAGCTTGCGCTGCGGCTGAGGTCTGCAAATATTATTGCAAGCCCTTATCATGCGGGGCTTGCGACGCCTGAGCGAAATCGGATTCAGGACGGTTTCATTAATAATTCTATTAAGGTTGTTTGTGCGACTGTGGCTTTTGGGATGGGGATTGATAAGCCTGATGTGAGATATGTGATTCACGCTCATATGCCGAAAGATATTGAGTCGTATTATCAGGAGACGGGAAGAGCGGGTAGAGACGGTCTTCCGGCGCAGTGTCTTTTGTTTTATTCGTCGTCTGACAGGCAGAAGATTTTGAGAATGACTGAGTCTGAGTTTGCGGGGTCGGGGCGTTTGAATATTGCAAGAGAGAAGGTTGAGCAGATGTACGGATACTGTATTTCACCGAAATGCAGGAGACATATTCTTTTGTCTTATTTCGGTGAGGAGAAGGATTTGTGCGGTAACTGCGATAACTGCGTTAAAAAACTTGGTGCAAAAACCGTGAAACCAAAAGCTCCGTCAAAGAATCCGGCTAAGGATATTGTTTCCGCTGCAAAGGAAACCGACGGGCTTTTGACTGTTCCGGAGTTTGTTTCGTTTCTGTTGGGGCTTGAGCGGGAAAAAACTAAAAAGTCGGGGCTGACGGCAAATGTTTATTTCGGAGCGGCGAAAGGCTGTTCAAGGGATGATCTGACGGTTGAGGTTTATGAGCTTGTGAAGAAGGGGAAGATTATTTTGGAGGGGAGAAATATTAAGAGGGTTAGGGGGAGGAGATAATAAGAGGTTGGATAGGGTAGCTTTTCACGAAAAAAAGCATGCAATTTGCAGTCCAAAAAAATATTACATCATCCGCACAATCAATAAAACAACACCAAACAGAGACAAAAAATGAACGAACCTGAAAATATAGAATACCTATCCGTAATAAACGAAATAAAATCAGGCGTCAGACTTGCACAGCGCAGAGCTCTGTTATCCGTCAACCGCGAACTGATTCTGCTTTACTGGAAAGTAGGCAGAATCATTTTAGAAAAAGCTTCGTGGGGAAGCAGATTTATCGACCGCCTCTCAGAAGATATAAAAACAGAATTTCCTGAAATCAAAGGATTCTCTGTTCGTAACCTAAAATACATGCGTAAGTTTGCGGAGGCTTTTTCCGATGAAGTAATTGTGCAGACACTGTCTGCACAATTGAGCTGGTCGCATACAATTTTACTGCTCGACAAAGTAAAAGACCAAAACGAAAGAGAATGGTATCTGAAAAAGACCATAGAAAACGGCTGGTCTGTCAGAGTTCTTGAGCATCAGACCGCCACCGATTTGTTTTCGCGCCAGAAAGATTCCCTCGATGTTTCAAATTTTGATAAAGTGCTTGAATCTAAGGCAATAAGTGCCTCATCTTTGTTTAAAGACCCGTATGTATTTGATTTCATATCTTTTTCCGAAGATATTAAAGAAAAAGATTTGGAAGATTCTTTGGTATCGCATGTAATGAAAACGCTTCTTGAATTCGGAAAAGGTTTTGCTTTTGTCGGGCGGCAGTTTCATCTTGAAGTCGGCGGCGAAGATTTCTACATTGATTTACTGTTCTATCACCTGAAACTTCATTGTTACGTTGTAGTGGACTTGAAAACAGGAAAGTTCACGCCCGAACAGGCGGGGAAAATGAATTTTTATCTCTCTGCGGTTGATGATTTGATAAAAATGCCCGAAGACGCCCCTTCGATAGGGCTTATTCTCTGTCGAGACAAGAAAAATATTGTTGCCGAATATGCTTTGCGGGATTTGAAAAAACCCATAGGCGTAAGCGAATATTTGTTTTCAGCAGAACTTCCTGCAGAACTGAAAAGAGTTCTTCCAAATACCGATGAATTCGGTGAGCGTGTACTCAGGGAAATTGAACTGAAATATTTCCGCAAGGACTGATTCTCGTAATTACGCAGACAGTGTCTTGCGCAAATATCACGCGCTCTCAAAAAACCCGCACTCGTAGAAAAACGCTTAAGAAAAAGGTGAAGCTCGTGTTCAAACCGCGATAGATTCACCGGAATCAATCATTATCTCCCCCCAATAAATTTATTTTTTAATCGGATGCCTGATAACAGTTTTCAGCTTGTTCCCGTCAACCTTTCTCGCATCCGACAAATAAATCTCATGATGAAGTCTGTTTCCGCTCATATCATTAACATATCCGTTCTCAAAAAGAAATTTATCCATCAAAGAAACCGCAGCCGGCTCATCATCAAACGAACCGATATGCATAATCTGAACGCAAAGCCCCTCATCAATTCTTAAAAACTCAGCCTTCGAACAGTCTATTTTCTTTTTCTTTTCCGCTTCGTATACTGCCCAGTCAAAATCCGCTTTCGTAATAAAATCCGGAAGACGGATTACAGAAATCCAGTTAAACGAAGATTTATCGGTATAATCAACGCCGTCAACATCATCCTGCCACCAGAAACCCTCAAGCGGCGGAACAACATACTGATAGAACCCTTCAATTTTGTGCTTGCCCTTGTAACTCATCTTAAGAGTGTATGCAACCGAATACAAAACCCCTATTGCCTGCTGATAAGCCCCGCCTTCTTCGTTTGGATCTCCTTTTCCTCTGACGGCAATATAATTTGCCGGCGGAACAGTTACAATCCCGGGTTTATTTCTCGGAAGATAGAACTCCTTGTATTCTTTTTTAAAATCAAAAGCCATTATTGAGCCTCAGCCTTATTTGCTCTTGAGTGCAGAATATACCACAAATAAATCACAGCGTAAGCCGCGACCGAAATAATAACAATGCACGCTCCGGAAGAAATATTTGCCGCATAAGAAAGCGCAAGTCCGGCGATACAGAAAACAATTCCGAAAATCACCGCAAAAATCATCCTCACCTTAAGATTCTTCGACAAAAGCGCCGAACACGCAGCGGGAGCTGTCAGAAGAGCCAGAACAAGAATAATTCCCGCTACTCTGATTAAAACAACAACCGAAAGTGCGACCAGAACCAAAAGCAGGTATTCTAAGAATACTGTTTTCATCCCGTTAAGATAAGCGAACTGCTCATCAAAAAGATAAGACTTCCAGTCATTGAAAAGCATCGCAACAATGAAAACAACGATACACGTCAGAACAAACATCAGAATAATATCGGCTTTCGTTACCGAGAGAATGTTTCCGAACAGATACGACGTCATATCGGGAGCGTATCCGGGCATCATCCCGATAAACGCAATTCCGAGAGCCATTCCAAGCGACCAGAGCATCGCAATAACGATATCCGTGTGAACTTTTCCGTGACGTTTTACAGCACCCACTCCGAAAGCGGCAAGAACTGCAAAAATCACAGCGCCTATCATCGGAGTAAAGCCCAGAAGATAGCCGAGCCCGACTCCTCCGTAGGCTGTGTGGGCAATTCCCCCGCTCATCATGATGATTTTTTTCTCGATGATTATTGTTCCGATTACTCCGCAGACGATACTTGCAAGAAGCGCCGCAATTACCGCGTACTGAAGGAACTGATACTCAAAAATTGCGAGCATTATTCTCCTCCGTGTTTATGGGAAGGAAGCACTCTGTGGGGAACGCCGTGCGCAATTAAATCAACCGGACAGCCGTACATTTTGTTTACGATGTCTGTTGTAAGCGACGGCTCGCCGTGATAGACGAGAGTTTTGTTAAGGCAGGCGAGATCTTTTACCGTCGCAGATACCGCCATTAAATCATGAGTAACCAAAACTATGGTGACGTCTTTGTTTAATTCGGTCAGGAGTTCATAAACGTGTTCGCGAGAGCCTGCATCAATGCTTGCGTCGGGTTCATCGAGTAAAAGAATTTCGGGGCTGACGGCAAGCGCTCTTGCAATCAGCACCCGCTGAAATTCTCCGCCTGACAAATCCGAGATTTGTCTGCCGGCTAATTTTTCGATTCCTACTCGTTTGAGCTGTTCGTATGCGAAATCTTTGTCGGATTTTTTGTATCGGAAAAACGGATGGAAGCCGCCTTTGAGTTGTGCGGTCATTATGACTTCAAGAACGGTAATAGGAAATTTTCTGTCGACGTCGGCAAACTGAGGGACGTATCCGATTTTTGAGCGGTTCTTTTTTACGTCGCCTCTAAGTATTTTTATGCTGCCTGAGTTGATGTGGGTGAGTCCGAGAATTGCTTTGATGAGTGTGGATTTTCCGCCGCCGTTTGGACCTATTATTCCAAGAAAGCCTCCTTTCGGAATTGACAGCGATATGTTTTCAAGGGCTGTTGTGGTTTCGTATGATACGCAGAGGTTGTTTATTTCTATTGCCGTGGTCATTTTGCTGCGCCCGCGATTGCCTGAGCCATTTTTATGAGGTTTTCTGTGTAATCGGAAGCTAAAGGCGAGAGCTTTACGGTTTTTCCGCCGAGTTCTTCGGCAAATGACTGAGCCTGCGAGCTGTCGATTTCTTCCTGATAGAAGATTATTTTTATTCCTTCGGCTTTTGCGAGGTCTATCATTTTTTCGAGGTGCTGAATTGTGGCTTCTTTTCCGTCTTCTTCGAGTGCGAACATTTTAAGTCCGTATTCGTCTGCGAAGTATCCGAATGCGGGGTGATAGGCTATGAATTTTTTATTTTCGACGCTGTTTAATTCCGATTTTACTTTTTCGTCAGCCTGTTTTATTTCGGCAATGTATTTTTCTGCGCTGGCTGCGAAGGTTTCTGCGTTTTCGGGGTAGACCGAGCTTAATTCGTCTGAGATTTTTTGAACCATTACAATGGCTCTTTTCGGAGATAGCCAGATGTGCGGGTCTCTTCCTCCGTTCATGTCAAGGTCGGGGTAAACTGCTGAGACTGCTTCTGCGAGGGGGACTACTTTGGTTTTTTGCGAGACTGATGACAGGATGTTTGTTTTTTCGGTCTGAACTCCGATTGAGAAGTAAATGTCGGCTTTGGAGAATTTTTCCATTTCTATGGGTGTTGGTTCGTAGGTTTCGGGGCTTGAGCCAGAGGGTATCATTACGATTACGTCGCATAAATCTCCGCAGACTGCTTTTACGAAGGTCTCTTCCGGAACGATTGAGACGGCAATAACCGGTTTTCCGGAGTCTGTTTCGGTTTCGCCGATGCATCCCGCTGTGAAGATGAGTGTTAAGATGATTAGTATTGGGATTATTGTTTTAAGGCTGATTTTCATTATTGTTAATGTATTTGGATTCTGAAAGTAATAGAGTTTGTTGAGGCTGAGTTTGTTCAACGGATTCACATAACGATTGGGCAATCTCATATAAAATTCTTGCAGATTGGTGTAGTATCTGTAATTCATTTCACAGTCCTTTATGTTACGCTTCATTCATCATCAACCTCTTATTAATATCCATAATCCTTTGCGGTGGCAGTTTATTCCAAAATACTCTATATGGCTCTTTATACTCCAGACTCATATGCGGTTTTAATTCATTATGCCATGAAATATATTCCTCAATCGTCTCAAATGTATCTCTCAATCTTCCCATTAGTCTGCGGATGCCTCACTCTTGCCAGAATGTGTTC
>JAUNXW010000061.1 GCA_030539595.1 Methanocorpusculum sp.
TCTCATTCAATTATAGACGCGATGGCTATTGCAGACACTATTTCGGTTATACAGCGCGGTAAAATAATTGCGTCCGGAGAGCCCGAAAAGATTCTTCAAAATCCGCTTTACGGTTTTACGGTTTCAGAGAATCCGAATATTTTCCGCGGTGATGTTTTTGTTAAGGACAGCGGGGCGGTCTGCGTTAATGTAGGCTGCGTTTGTATGCGTGCGGTGACGACTTTGTGCGGGACTGTGAGCGTTTCAATCCGCCCGGAAGAGATTATTGTTTCAAAGGATAAGCTTCAGTCGTCGGCTACAAATTCGTTTACTGGTAAGATTACAGATATCACGGAAAACGATGCGGAGGTTTTTGTCCATGTCGACGTGGGTATTGTTTTAGCCGCGGCGGTTACAAAGCAGTCGCTGCAGAGACTTGGTCTGAAAACAGGGGAGACTGTTACGTTAACGTTTAAGGCAACGGCGGTTAAGGTCTTTACGTGATTCGAACCGGCAATTTTTTTTGAATGCCGAGGGAGCTTTAGCGACTGAGGCTTGAGCAAACATAATGTTTGCGAATGTTGTGGGAAACGAACAGACAATAAAAAAACTGCTCAATACAATACCTGACGGGGAATAAATTTTTTTATATAGGAGTTACGTGGTTGCGCTTTGTGAGCTTGTCCCATTGTTATTGGAATCCGTTGGACAAGATTTAGACTAAGTTTTCTGATGAAGTGTGTACACATTTCGTGGTGTAACGATGTGAGTTCAAAGCACAACCGAAAACTTAGTCAAAATTCTCTACAACAGATACATCTTCTTAAAACGACAAGGTTAATACAATACGTTAATAAATAATATCCTATGAAAAAGTTTTTGATAGTATCATTAATTGCAGCAGTCGTTGCTGTCATGGCAATTGCAGGCTGTATCGGCGGAGAACCAATCGTAGGCGACTGGACAACAGCAGCCGGCGGACAGATTGCATTCAAATCTGACGGAACAGGAACATTAACCGCAACCGTCTTACTCGTATCGGTAAACGTCCCGCTCACTTGGAAGAAGACAGCAGACAAAACTTACGACATCGCAGCAGGAGACGCAACAACAGCATTCTCAGCAGGAACATACAAGCTCTCTGACGACGGAAAGTCACTCGTCGGTCCAATCACACTGACCAAAGTCGAGAAAAAATAAATCTCTTTTTTTATCCTTTACTGCATCGAAAATAATTAGTGCATCTTGCATCTCTGTAGATACAGTTTATGTCCTTGAGATTGTCCAACGGATTTAATCACGACTTATTAAAAATAGATAACCAAATCTATATTATCCCCAGTATCTGTGTGTCTGAACAAAACGCCTCTCAGCCTTTAAAATCTCGCGGTAAAAATTATCACCGTTCGCAAAAGTATTTATTATTCTTGCCGCAGCCTCAGGACCTACACCCCTTCCCGATAAAGCAATCGCGGCTTTCTTCCCGCTTGATAAAACAAGATTTGCGTTGCGCATCATCTTGTCCTTCGCTTCCTTTTCCTCGGATGTAAGTGTCTTCTTTTTCAAAGCCGCATACATAGGCTCTTCATAAGGTTTCAGAACAGCAACAAGTTTTGCCCCGCAGACAGGACAAACGGGAACGTCGGGAATTTTGCCCGTCTTCGTCCTCGACTTCCAACTCTTACAATTCATACATGCAAGAATAACATCCTGCTCATCAAGCCTGTGCTTCACACTTTCAAGAATCGCCTGGTCTTCTCCGGGAGGAACAACAACATCTCTTCCCGTAAACAACCCTTGCGCGCCGATTATTGAAATACGGCTCGTCTTCGTCTCCATCTTGTGCTCTTTAAGCCTCTGAACAATATACTTAGCCCCGTCAACATCCATATTCGAGAAAAATAATTCCCTGAAAGCCTCGCGTTCGATAACCGTTCCGTCAAAAAGTTCCATCAGCTTGTTGATGCTGATTTTTTCATAATCAGCATCCGCGTCAATTGCTCCGAACTTTTTCGCAATCTGAACAAGTTTCCATTTGTAAAGAGCCGTCTTTTTCAAAGCGAGAGTAAGCACACCCTCAACGTGTTCCGGCTCAAGAGAAAGAAGAACCTCTTCAACATCTCCCGCGCCCAAAAACTTAGGTATGCGAAGCATAATTCTGTAAGCGTTGGTCTCAATTCCAACAGAAGTTCCGTATCTGGCTGAAATCAGAATCGACAGAACCCTTCCCAAAGCCTCATTGACTTTGTGTCCGCCGCAGAGATTCACAACAACGCCCTCGTCAGCATCTTCAAGGACGATTAATCTGTCAGTTGCCGTAACGGTTCTGTTTTTAACCATCTCGTTGAGTATTTTTTCCGCGAAAGCGATCGACTTATCGTCAGCATGATACTCCGCAAAATTTTGTAAACGTCTGAGCTGTCCTACTTCCATCGCGACGGAAAGGGGAACGGGTATCTGCTCTCCTTCCCAGGAAGGAAGCTCGCCCTGCGCATTTTTCGCAGGCTCAACCATAATCCTGTCCTCTTCGATATCCAGAACACGCCAGACCTGACCGCGTGCAACAAAAACAGCTCCCGAAGAAATCCAGCTGATGACAAAAGATTCGTCCAGAGTACCGACGGGTTTTCTTGAAACCACATCGAATACCATACTCTTTTTTTCGTCGGCTATCATTGAAAGATTCAGCGAAAGATATTTTCTCGCACGAGCCTTTGTGATAACCATACCATCTTCCGTTCTGATAAGATAGTGCTTTTCCATTCTCGCGATAACATCGTTCACAAGGTCGGCAGAATCTGCAAAACAGTAACTTCTCGAAAAAATCTCCTTGATTTTTTCAACTGAGATTTCTCCGCGCTCAACCGCAAGAGCCGCTATCTGATTTGCCATCACGTCGGCAGGATTTATATGCGGACGAATCTCTTCGGGTTCGTTTGCAAGAGCCTTGCGGACGATAACCATTGACTCCAGGATATCGTCAAAGCCTGTCGCGAGAATTATTCCATGAGATGTCGCTCCAATTTGATGTCCGGCTCTGCCTGTTCTCTGCATCAAGCGGGCTACTTCACGCGGGGAATTGAACTGAACAACATGGTCAATTTGACCGATATCGATTCCGAGTTCCATAGAACTTGTACAAATCATCGCTTTGGTTTTTCCGACGCGGAAATTATCTTCCGCGTCGATTCTAACCTCACGCGACAGAGAGCCGTGGTGAACGTCGACGTCGCCGCGTTTGAGAAGTGAGTGACCTATAGCTTCCGCGACGCTTCGCGTGTTTGTGAAAACAAGCGTCGAGTTGAACTTGTCGATACATTTTGAGATTAATTTCGTCTGGTCGGCAAAAGATTCGCCCGCGAACTTTACCGACAGGTCAAGCGTTTTCGCAACAGGCACTTGTATAATATCGAACGGACGCTTTCCGCACAAAAATTTTCCGACGGTATCCGGATTTCCCACAGTTGCGGAAATTCCAATTCTCTGAAATTCTCCTGCGAGTTCTGCGAGGCGTTCAAGCGCGACGGAAAGTTGACATCCTCTTTTACCGTCCGCAAGTTCGTGAATTTCGTCGATAATAACATATCTGACGCCTGCAAGATGTTTGCGCAGAACTTTTCCCATGAACATCGCCTGAAGACTTTCGGGCGTTGTGATTAAGATATCTGGAGGATTTACAGCCTGTTTTCTTCGCTCGCTCTGGGGAGTGTCTCCGTGTCTGACGGAGATTTTTATTCCGAGTTCTTCACCCCACCAGTTAAGACGATTCATCATATCACGGTTCAGAGAACGAAGCGGAGTTATGTAAAGACAGTTGAAGCCGTCCGGTCTTACACCGCTTTGCATGCGGTGAAACACCGGAAGAAGTGCGCTTTCGGTTTTTCCCGTTCCCGTTGGAGCTATTAAAACTGCGTTTATGCCTTTGATGAGTTTTGGAACAGCCCTCATCTGAATTTCTGAAAATTCATCAAACCCGCGTTTGTCCAAGACTTCGCGAAGTCTCGGGTTGAGCGATTCTCTTAGTTCGGTTATTGCATCCATAATTTATTCCTCCAGCGGGTCTGGTCTGAGTTCGTCGAATCTGCCGACATATGTTCCGTCTTTTAAAAATATTTCCGCTGTTTCGGTTTTTATTGCTTTGGCTATCGGTGAAACTTTGTTTCCGGGAATCAGCCTTACATCCATTCCACCCGCAAGTTCATAGAATGCGGGAACAAGAAGAACCCGTGTGGGTTCTTTTGTTTCGCCCCATTCTCTTGTATCAATTTCCGAAAGTAAGTAGCCCGGTGTTCCCCGAAGGGCACATCCTACAGAGTCGTAGATATTTACAACAGGATGATGATGCCCGCAAAGGATTAAATGTCCCAAAAGTTCCGGTGCGGGTATTGTGTGACCGTGAAAATATCCCGTGTCGTCGATAACTGCGCCTGTCGGTGAGAGCAGCTCGCCTTTTTTTAGATAGTGTTCAAGACCTGTGTCATGATTTCCGGGTGCGAGCCTGAATTCTGTGAGTTCTCTTATTTTTTGGAGAATGACGGGCATTTCGGTTTTTTCCTGATAACTGACGTAAGGTATCATTTGTTTTAAGTCGCCGAGTGCTATCAGATAGTCTGGAGAAGTTTCTTCGATGAGGGTTAAAAGTCTTTGAAGTCTGGCTTTTGTCCCGCTTTCAAAGTATAGTCCGTGTCTTCTTAAATCGGCTTCCACTCCGAAGTGCGGGTCAGCTATTACAAGACATCTTTTGCGCCGTTCAATTAATACGGCAGGTCCGTTTTCAAGAAATTCGGGCTGCATTATTTTTGTTTATGTAATTTTGGCTGTGCGTGGGTTTATTGTTTTTGGGGATATTGTCAAACGTCATCTTATTTCTTAAAAAGTAAACCGCAAATTGACGCTAATTCGCGGTTTATTTCCCAAAGGTAAGATAAGTGAGTGTAATCGAACCGCGTAAATAAATTATCATTAAACGATAAATATTTAATATATCTCATCCAATATCTAAATGCGAAAAACAAAATGAACGCAACAGAAACCAAAATTGACAAAAGTGCCAAAACGGCAGGCATCGTATTAACAGTAGCAGAAGTCCTCTGCATAATACTGATGGCAACCCTGATAATCATTACAGGGGCATTCGGAGTAATATTCACAGCAGCAGGAGATCTCGGATTCTCAGAAACCGTAGGTTCAGATGACGTAATCGCAGACTTCACCTCGCTTACGCCTGACGGAACAGAATACTCAGCCTCAACTCTCATGGCAATACTTGCATCAGCAGTCGTCAGCGCTGAAATTTACTTAGGTCTGATACTTGCAATCCTCATAATTTCAAACAGGTTCTTCGAAGAAACCAGAAAAGCCCTCACGCCCTTTATCACAGAAAACGCCAAACGCATCAGAATAATCGCAGGACTTGTATTAATCGCATCGGTTGTTCCCACATTCATTGACTGGATAGGGTCTGCAATTCTAATGCTCCCTCTGGACTTTTCAACAATCTCCATTGAAGGAATCATAATTGCGGTGATCATATACTGCATAGGAATATTATTCGAACACGGCTGCGAACTTCAAAAGGAAGCTGACGAGACATTATGACAATCATACTCAGACTCGACAGGGTAATGGCGGACAGAAAAATTTCGCTCAATGATTTGGCGGAAAAAGTCGGAATCACAAACGTGAATCTTTCCAAAATAAAAACCGGAAAGATTTCCGCAATAAGATTTTCAACGCTTGATTCAATCTGCAAAGCTCTCAACTGTCAGCCGGGAGATATTCTGGAGTTTTCTCCGGAAGATAAATAATTTTTTAGATTAAAAATCGTCATACAATTATAAAATAAATCTCACGCGACTTTTATAGTCTCTTTCGTAGGCGAGTATAAATCCCCGTCTTCTGCCATTCTTTCAAGAATCGCTTTCGATGAAGATTCATCCATACCCGCTTCGGATAATTTCTTTAAGACATTAACAATAGGCGCACCTTTTTTCTCGTAAAGGCTTTCGATGATTTCAAAAATCTCTGCGTCGCTTAAGACCTTCGCGGGTTCTTTGGGTTTTGCCGCAGTAAGCGCCTGAATGATTTTTGACCTAAGGTCTTTTCTTAAATCCGAGTCTGCGGATTTTTCAAGCCTCTGAAAAGAAGATAAGGCGCAGTCGCAAATCCACGTATCACGCGCTTTTCTGTTTGAGGGACTGATGACCTCGGGAATTATTTCAGTATAAACTCGGCTGCCGAATTTTCTGAAATTTATCGAAGCAAAGACCGATACAAATGAAGGTGCGTCAATCGCTTCTGCTTCACTCATCACCTTTTTGTTGTTCCAGTTAAGATTAAGGTTGAAAACGCCTGTTGGGTCGCTTACTCTTAAGGCTGAGATATTGTTGTTTCTGAATACTTTTTCAGTCAGTGTTCCTACAATAAAAATCTTCGACGAAAAAACACCGAAAGGCGTTTTGAATCCTCCCTCCGCTTCGCTTGCGAGGTTGAACTCACTCGCAAAAAGTCTTGATGCGGGCTGAATTACTGACTGAATCACTTTATCTATATTGGTTTTGAAAATGTATGATGATGTCGGTTATGAGTTTTTCAGAATATCCGACAAACTAATAATTATTAAATCCGGATAGTATAGTTATGATTGACATAACAAACAAAGAATACAAACCAAGTCTCAAAGAGATTGACGAATTAATAGACAATCCTCTGTTTCAAAATCTCTGTGAATATATAAATACAGAATACAAGGCGGATACTAAAATAGAATACAGCGGAGATAAAATTCTGCTCGGCTGGAACGTAAAATTCAGAAAAGCGGGAAGAGCGCTTTTCACTCTTTATCCGAAGAAGAATTATTTTACAGTGCTTGTCGTTGTCGGCAGAAAAGAAAAAGAGACAGTTGAAACACTTCTTCCGCAGATGTCTGAAGAGATTCGGGAAATATACGAAAACACAATTGAAGGTATGGGACAAAGATGGCTTCTGATAGATTTGAAAAATGAAGATGACGTCTATCGAGATGTTTTATCAATAATCCGTATCAGAAGATACGGGAACAAAAAATAAAAAAAAATATTTTTATTCAACAACAATCGCAGGCTTAAACGGCAGTGCCGATTTTGCTTTCGGCTGTGCGCTTCCTTCGGCTGAAACAATCTCAACCTTAAGCCCAGACTCTTTTTCCAAGAACTCGACCGCGTTCTTGAAGATTGACATCTCGTCTACGCCTTCCGTAATCGAAGAAACAAGTTCGGGTGCGAGTGAGTGAACGAGCCTTACTGTCTGCAGAGTTGCGTCGCTTGCTTCTTTGCCCATCGCGCGAAGAGAAGCGTCCGCCATTACTGCCTTCATAACGTTTCTCTTGTCCTCTGCTTTTGCGACGATATCAAAGACCTGCTTCTTCCACGCAGGTGCAATGAAGAGTGTAACCTTCTTTGCCTCAATCTGAACAAGTTTCAGAATAGACTGAATATCGTCAATTGTTCTCTGGAGAAGTTCCTCAGAGATTTCCACGGACTTGTTAATCTTTGAGTCATCCGCAACAGGCCACTGTGCGAATGAAATCATATCATTGTGTCCCATTTCTCTCCAGAGTTTTTCTGCTGTGTATGGAATTACAGGCGCCATTAAGCGAACCCACTCAGACATAACTTCTTTGAGAACAGGACTTGCCTCAGCTCCGGCAAGTCTTCTGCGGTACCAGCCCAAATCCGATACAACACCGTTGTATGCTTCCTGAAGAGCCTGTCTTGTCTGGAAAGCCTCAAGACATTTTGTTGCCGCGGCAATTCTGTGCTGCATACGCGAGACAAGCCAAGTGTCTATAGGTGCTGACTTTCCCGTGTCTTCTGCGTCGAGAACCATCTGCCACATGCGTTCAATCTGTTTCTTGACGGAAAGCACAAGCTCGTTTCTCCAGTCGAAATCCTGCCAGGGTTCAGCTGAGCCTACTAAGAACATACGAACGGTATCTGCTCCGAACTCATTTGCGGCGTCTTCCAAAAGGAACACATTTCCTTTGGACGAAGACATTTTCATACCGTTCAAAAGTCCCATTCCAAAGACAACCATTCCCTTTGGCTGAAGGTTTTCTGGGAAGATTGCTTTGTGGTGGAACAACTGGAAGGTTAAGTGGTTTGAGATGAGGTCTTTTGCGCTGAATCTGTAATCATACGGATACCAGTAGAGGAATTCTTTGCGAAGGTCTCTGAGCGTTACCTCATCGACAGGCATATTCGCGGGGTCGCCTGTTCCAAGGAAAATATATTCATAGACTTCGGGCGTGAGTTTTTCCGGCGCAATCTTCGATACTTTGTATGAGATTGTGTAATACGCCATGTAGATTGTAGAATCAGACAGAGGCTCAAACAGCCATTTCGGATCCCACGGGACGTGAGTTCCAAGACCTACTCTTCTTGAACACGGCCATTCTTTCAGCCAGTCAATAGTTCTTTCAAATTCTGCTCTTACCTCAGGCGGGACAAGCTCAACTTTTGTGAGCTGTTCGTGAATCTGTTTCTTCCACTCTGCGTCTCCGTAGTTGATGAACCATTGGTCGTCGAGAATCTTTACGTAAACGCGGTTGCCGCATCTGCAGATAACATTCTTCTGGCTCATCTCGTGGAAGATGATTGAACCGCGTTCTTCGGTGAACTCTTTTGTTACATCCTCTCTTGCCTGACGAACAGATTTTCCTGCGTGTGCTCCGCAGTTGTCGTTCAGTTTTCCTTTGGAGAACTCTGCTGTGTATAACTCCTGGGTGAGTTCATCCATTCTCGGGTCGTCCTGATTCGGGATTTTGTTGCGTTCAACAATATCCTGTGCGGGAATTTCTCCGAAGTTCGGAACTTTTACGAGCGGGATCGGTTTGATATCTGTGTATTTACCTTTCTGCTGAAGGTCGCGAAGTGCGATGTAGTCAAACGGTGCGTGCGCGGGAACGCTCATTACAAGTCCTGAGCCCATATCCGCATCAA
>JAUNXW010000062.1 GCA_030539595.1 Methanocorpusculum sp.
AACTTCTAATAAATTCCTATCAACGCTGAGCGGAGTGATTAACGGAGCGAAGCACCAAGTTAGTTGAAATAAAACTAATCAATAAAAATTAGAGCTGATAACATCATAAATTAAAATATATCCAAATCTCAAAGTGTCAAACCCAGGATATAAATTAAAACTATTACTCAACTCTCGTATATGCATGACCTAAAGTATCGTGGAGTTTCCCGTCGCCAATATTAACAATAGTCATTGGTTCTGAAATTGTAAATACAAATGAATTTTTACCGAGTTTAGTCCACTCAAGAGTCATTGGAATTTTGTTTCCCGTATCACTGATAAAATTAAGCAGACCTGTTCCATCATCGTTTGCGGAAATCTCAATATAATCATATCCATTCTGAAATCCATACGGTTCTGCATTTGTCCAAACACCGGTTATATTATCTCCTTTAACCGTGTGATTAAAAACCATATCCTTAATGTCAAAATCAGAATATGTAAGTTTCACAATGTCATTGTTTGAATTAAGCAAAAGTATGAGCGATGAATAATAAGAAGTAAACGAATTGTCCCTGTTATAAATCAGCATACCCTTAAGATTCAAAGTTGAACCGTCGTCAAGGTAAAGAGTTTCGTTAAATGCGCCTTTATCGTTGTAAGTATCAACTTTTTTAGTATAATGAACACCCGCAGGGCTTGTATAATCCTCCGTGACCCACGTTCCTTCAATGAATTTATAATTAGTCTGGGCTTTAATCATCTGCTCTTCGTAATAACTCCCGGCAAATGCAAATAAAGCCGCTTCGACTATGATAACCAAAACTGACAGGACTAAAATCCATCCGACAGCAAGTCGGATAAAATGTTTTCTGTCTTCCATATCTTTTTCACCTCCTGTCCTTGTTCATAGTCTAAATCACAGTCTGTCTATTTTCATTCCAACATAGAAACGGCACTTTTCTTTATTGCAGCGCGGGTTTCCTTCAGAGTATTTGCATTTCATTACTTTCGGCAAATCCATATCTACCCAGTAGTTGTTGCTCAGAAATTTCGCGGTTACGGCAATGCATATTGCCGAATTTCTTATACAGCAGTCATTGCTGCCTTCAAAGTTCGGAGAAATTAGTTTTGCCATGCAGTTGCCTGATATTTTATTCGCAATTTTTGTAATCTCTGCAATATTTTTATCTTCAATATCCGATGTTTGAAACGCGCCGCCGATTGCTAAAGGTAATCCGCAGAAACCGCCGAGTTTGCAAATTGATGTCTGAACGGTCAACACTCTTTTTTTGATGGCGTCAAGACCTTTTTCAAAATTTTTTATTCGACCGCCTGAGTTTTTATATGCGGTGTAAACGCAAAGAGATGCGAGAAGATAATGTTTGCATCCGAGAAGCGACAGGTTTGTTGAATCCATTATAATTTCCGCAAGCTCCAGAGGGTTTCTGGATTTTGTGGTCAGACAGACTTGTTTCATTTCATTGTATACGCCTTCGAACCTGCAGTCGTTACAGAGGTGATGATCGTTTTGACATGTAAAATTTGTTGTGATGTTTTTACCGCAAACATCACATTTTGTGTCTTTTGGAACATACTCCTGAATCATTTCTTCGCCGCAGATAGGACATTTGGTTATTGCGTATTTCATGTTTTTCTCTTAATAATAATGTAGATTATGGATTCTTGAAATATATATAATATCTCTTGAAACTCATACAAAACAGCTTTACTTGTATGTAAACCGAAACCTTTATACCCCCCCCCACTAAATATCTAACTAATCTCAGAGATTAGGTTGTTTCTCTTTTTTGGGTTTGTTTCTATTTTGGATTTTTATAATAGGAGTTACGCGGTTGCGCTTTATCAGAACTTCACTATTTTTTGAGACTAAGTTTCTGCTACAGTGTGTACACATTTCGTTACACCACGAAAACCACACGAAAAAAGACGAAAATCACGAAAAGAAAAAAATCGGCTGTTCTCATCTATTATCGCAAAACACAAAATTTAACGAAAATCGCGAAATGGTTGCTAAGTTTACAATAATTATCACAAGAAGAATTAGCAGCAACCCTTTTGTGTTTTTCGTTAAATTTCGTGTTTTTGCTATATATGATAAAGCCAACCAAACTGATTAATTTTCGTGCTTTTCGCGTTATTTCGTGTGTCTTTCGTGGTGTAACGAAATGTGTACACACTGAAACTGAAAACTTAGTCTAAAAAACACCGCGTAAGTCCTATTATAATAAATCACTCTTAGGATTGTATGTGTACGGTAAAAATACCGCAGAACAATTATTCAATCTTATATCTCAAAAGAGCCGCTGCTCCGCCAAGTCCCTCAAGCCTCTTACCGGGTTCAAACTCTGTTGACAGAACCACAATATTTGCCCCCATCTGCTCGGCAGATTCTAAAACCTTAGACATCTTACCCGAACGAACCAGATTATCTGCGACAAGAACAGTTTCAACAGCCCCGTAATCCACAGCCTTCCTCACATCAGAAATTCCGTAAGCGGCTGCACCGTTTTGACCAATTCTCAAAAACAGTTCATCCATAAATGAGACCTCCTTTGCAAGCTGTAAATCTTCTGCAACACGTGTTAAAACTCCGTTGCCGATTGCTTCGATAACTGCTCCTCTTCCGCTTCGCTTCGTATCGCAGACGAGAATTCTTCCCGCAATATCAGATGACTTATTTTTTACAAACTGAACAAAATCATCCTTAACAAATCCCGGACCTGCGACAACAATATTTCCCGTAACCTTCTCAAGATAATTCAAAATTTCAACGAACAGAGCCTGACGCGAATCAAGTTCTGCTGTTTTACCGCTTCCAACCGTGAGACCTACAACTTTCTGCGGACCGAACTGACGAACTCTGTAAATTTCCGCCTCGCCGTCTTCAATTGCTACAATATGGACCACACCGTTGAGCGACTGAGAAACCGCTCGGTCAAGTCGGTCACGGTCAACTTTTCTCCATTGTCGGATTAAACTGATTTCATATCCTGTCTCCACATTAATTGTGTGGTGCTGTCCCATATCCGGACCGTAACTGATAACTCCAAAAACACGAAGCCTGTTTGTGTCTGCTGTGAACTCAACCTTTTCAACCGTCAGACCAATTCGAACAGGTCTCTTCTCAGCTTTTTCCGCTCTGAGCTTATCTGACGGTGAGTCTACGGTTCTCAGCGTTACTGCATAAACTGTATTTCCCGCAGTAATCAGATGAGACAGATGCCACAAATCGTCAAGAGATTCTGCGGTGAGTTTGTACTCCCCGAAACCGTCTTTTTTTAAAGGTTCGTCGAGCACAGCCTTCATAAAATATCAGACCCGCCGGGAGGAACAAAAGCCGCAACGCTTTCCGTGTTCAAAACATTTTTGAGAGCCTTCTCTTCCGCGTCCGGAAGAGCCTCTCTTAACTTTCGCAGAACTTTTTTGGCAATATCGTTGCCTTCAAAAGTTCCCGGGCGAAGCCTCACGGACGCTTTCGCTTTAGGTTCAACAACTTCGGGAACTCCGCCGATTACAGCCAGGACAGGTTCGGTTACAATTCCAATTGCAACCTCTAAGGGAACATCTTTGTAGATTTTCCTCTCCCCGCGAATAATGAAAGAACCGTGAGCCACATATTCACCCGACTCAGGCGTCTTGCTTACCTGCGAAGGAGAAGCACAGATTACATCGCCCGAAGCAGAGCCTGAACTCCACATTCTTGAATATGAAGCCGCGAACTGAACCGCTTCTGCAATTTTCTCTGTATTTCCTTTAACGATTACAACCGAAGCGCCGAAAACATCCGCGTGAAGAAAAGTATCCTTTCCCTCCATGTATTTTTTAACGAGTTCTTCGTTCTGGTCAGCGTTTCGACCACCAATTACAAGGACGCCGTCAGAGGTTTCCATCCATCTGAATCTGTGATACCACTTAGGTTTGATTTTTGTCGGGACGTGTTCTTTTTTCGCGGGAGCGTGAACAATTCCCTTTTCCATCGCACGATAAGCCCCTGCTTTTTTCGCTCTGAATTTTTTCGCGGTCTCGCTGTATCTTCCTGCGTTTTCTTCAACACTGTCTCGGACAAAAACTGTGACCTTGTGCTTTTCTCCGAGGTCAAGAACAACGGACGCGTCTTTTGCGGAAATTGAGACGATTCTTTTTGCGGCGGGCAAATCACTCCCTTTGAGAACTTTTTCAATCTCCTGCCAGGACATTTTTTCAGAAGCCTTAGCGAGGATATCTATTGTTTCTTTGACTTCGCCGTAGTGACCGTAGATGATTTCTGAAATCTCGGTCGCTTCTTTGATTTTTTTATCGAATGAGACAATTGCAGATTTCTGCTGTTTTCTTATGCGCTCTTCTTTTGAGAGTTTCGCGGCTTTTTCTGTGACCTTTGCGGCAACAAATTTAGGATAGTATGCTTCGAGGGCTTTTGAAAAACTGTCAAAGTATTCTTTCGGTTTTCGCGAAGGAGATTCGTGAGGGAATGCTCCTTTTTCATCAATGACCGACTTGTCGGTTTCAGAAAGATGAGAAAGCCAGGTCTTCATCGCGTCGTAAACAGGTTTAAGCTGGGCGTCATCTGCAAACTTGCATGGCATTGATTTTGAAATGCCGGAGAGATTACAAATCTCTTCTGCCGATGTTCCTCCGAACTTAAGTTCAACGGCAAGCGAGCGGACAATATCTGCGTCGCCGGATTTTATAATTTCAGAGAACTGTTCAAAAGAAAGTTCAGAAGGCAGCACAGCAGTACTTTCGTAAACCGCTCCGCTTATAATTTCTCTTTCCTTGAATCTTTTTTGTGATAAGGCGTTGAGTATTTTATATTCAGCATCTGTTAAGATGAGGTTTCCTTCATCGAAGAGTTCTGCTATTAGTTTGTATTCGTAAGGTCCTTTGCCTATAGAAATTACAAGAACTCTTTCGATTCCCTTCTGTTCTATAGATAGAACTTTTCCGCCTTCGATGAATTTTCTGAGATACATCGAAAACCCTGACGGATTTTTGGGTGCAGTGGGAAGTTCTGAAACTAAATGTGCCCTGACACCTTTTACGAAGTAAAATAGATGTCTTGCTTTGTCTTCGCCGTTTAAGCGAAAGCCGAAGCTCTCGTTATCGTATTGGTATATTTTTCCTATCCAGAGCGGAAGCAGTTTATTGAGTTCTGCTGTGACTGCTGTTAAGTCAGTCCCGCTCATTCCACTTGTGGTTGCCATATTGTGTTTATATAATTGGTGCGTGTAAGGATTAAAACAAGTTGCCTTTGGGCATTTGTTTTTTTTGAATTTGTCCAACAGATTCACGTAACGATTGGACAAACTCTATTGAACCTACTCCCTCAAACATAATTATATATCCGCACAGCGCAAAGACAAAAATATAATGAACTCCCCTCTGAAAAAAATCATCATTGAAGGATACAAATCGATTAAGAGCACCGAAATAGAATTCGGCGACATAAACATAATTCTTGGAGCAAATAGTGTAGGAAAAAGCAACATAATGTCTGTTATCGAACTCATAAAATCGGTTTATGAAGGCACACTTGAAAAATTAATCAAAGAAAGCGGCGGAGCAAACGCATATTTTCACTACGGAACAAAAAATACAGCCAGAATTAAACTTCAAATGATTTTTGCGGATAAAAAATATGAACTCTCAATAAAATCAAGCGCAGATGATTCTGTTGAAATAGAATACGAGACATTTTCAAAAATCAGTCCGCGCAAATTATATCCAATTGTTCTATATCATTTTCACGACACAGGAAAATACTCGCCTTTGAAAAAATCCTGCGATAGCGGAAACTGCAATTATCTTTATGCTGACGGCTCAAACTTCCCTGCAGTCCTTTACAGAATCAAAAATGAAGCTCCCGATAATTTTGAAAAAATCATCGACACAATAAGACTTGTCTACCCTGAATTTGAAAACTTCATCTTCGATATCTCAGACGGAAACATTTCAATAAGATGGTCTGACAGCACGGTTAAAAACTTTGAGTATCCGATTTCTGCAATGTCTGATGGGACACTTCGTTTTGCCGCAATTTCAACTCTGATGCTTCAGCCGAGTCCGCCCGAACTTATAATGATCGATGAGCCTGAACTCGGTCTTCATCCGTTTGCAATTAATGTCCTTTCGGATTTAATTCACATGGCAAGCCTGAATTCGCAGATTCTTATTTCAACGCAGTCAATACAGCTCATAAATAATTTTGAGGCTTTCGATATTCTTATTGCCGAATATACCAACGGCGGAACTGTAATCACAAGACCGAATCTTGAAGAACTTGAAGACTGGCTCAAAAAATATTCAATCGGAGAAATCTGGCAGAGAAATGTTTTCGGAGGAAACCCGTAGGTCATGCTTATAAAAATTAATGTCGAGGGAGGGACTGAGTATCAATTTGTGAGAAAAATCATCAGACCTCACTTAAACAAATTCGGATACAATGTTGTCCCTTTTATTAACGAAACAAGCCCCGAACATCATGGGGGTATCACGAGATATGAGAAGTTCAGGGAAAATATGCTGATGCTTAAACCACGCAAAGAACCATGTGTGATTTCCACAATGATTGATTTTTATCAGCTTCCTAAGGATTTTCCTGGTATGTCGTCGCTTTCGTCTGTGACTGCGGATGAGGATAAAGTTTTGTTTCTTGAAAAATCTCTTAAAGAAGATTTATCCGATCTTGAGCCTTATTTTATTCCGTATATTCAGCTTCATGAGTTTGAGGCTCTGCTGTTTTCAGATATTCATGAGGTTGACAGAAAATTAAAAGTGAACCGCGGTTCACGCGTAATTGAACTTAGAACTCTTCTTGAAAGATACGGTGAGCCTGAAAATATCAATACGGTCTGTGCTCCGTCCATTCATCTGAAAAATCTTTATCCTGTTTACAGGAAAGTTGCGGAAGGTATTCCAATTGCTGAAAGAATCGGGTTGGATGTTATGAGAGAAAAGTGTCATCATTTTGATTACTGGATGAAGGAACTGGAAGAGTTTGGTTTTGCAAAGAATCAGCCTGAAATAAAATAAAAAAAATATTGTGTTGGCAGATTTAAACCCATCCGCGGGCTTTCATACCTTCGACAACACGTGAAACAGCAACAATGTATGCTCCCTGTCTCATGTTGACTTTGTATTTTTGTGCCGCGTCGTAAACTGCGTGGTAGGATTTGGTCATTGCTTCATCAAGTTTTGCGTAAACATCGTCGAGTGTCCAGTAGTGCATATACATGTTCTGAACCATCTCATAGTATGAAACTGTTACTCCTCCTGCGTTGCAGAGGAAGTCTGGGATAACATGGACGCCGTTCTTGAACAGAATTGCATCAGCTTCGGGTGTTGTCGGACCGTTTGCAAGTTCACAGATTACTTTTGCTTTGACAGTCGGTGCGACTTTCTCATTGATTGCTCCCTCATCGGGTGCTGCTGCAAAGATTACATCGACAGGTAATGCAAGAACTTCTTCGTTTGTGAGTGTCTTGAGTCCCTTGTATCCTGTAACCGATTTGGTCTGTTTCTTGTGTTCAAAGACTGCTTTGACGTCAAGACCGTTTTCATCGTAGATACCGCCTTTTGAATCTGTTACGGCGACAATCTTTGACCCGAACATTTCCTGTGCGAGTGTTGCCGCAAAGCTTCCTGCGTTGCCGAATCCGAGA
This sequence comes from Methanocorpusculum sp., assembly GCA_030539595.1. Classification (GTDB taxonomy): domain Archaea; phylum Halobacteriota; class Methanomicrobia; order Methanomicrobiales; family Methanocorpusculaceae; genus Methanocorpusculum. The sequence goes on from JAUNXW010000062.1 coordinate 7,665, forward strand.
ATCGCAACTTTTGAGCCCTTAAGGTTGAGCTTGAGTTCTTTTGCGGCTTCACGAAGGGTATACATTCCGCCTTTTGCTGTTGCGTCTCCTCTTCCGAGTGAACCTCCGATGACTAACGGTTTACCGGTTAAGAGACCGAACTGGTTCTTGCCCTGTATTGTTGAGTATTCATCCATCATCCAGGCCATTATCTGACCGTTGGTGTATACATCCGGTGCAGGAACATCTGTGTCAGGACCGAGGTTCTTCCAGAGTGCGCGAATGTATCCGCGTGAAAGTCTCTCAAGTTCTCCCTGGGACATTGTCTTGGGGTTGCAGATGACTCCTCCTTTTCCTCCTCCAAGAGGGAGACCAAGAACTGATGTCTTCCAGGTCATCCACATTGAAAGAGCTCTGACTGTGTCGATGGTCTCTTCGGGGTGGAATCTGATTCCTCCCTTGTATGGACCGAGTGCATTGTTGTGCTGAACTCTGAAGCCCTGGAATACTTTGGTACTTCCGTCGTCCATTTTCACCGGGATAGATACCTGAATCTGCCTCTGCGGCTGCATGAGGATATCAACTACGCTCTGGTCGAGGTTGAGGATTTTTGCACAATCCTTAAGCTGCGCCTGAGCCATTTCAAACGGATTTACCTTTGACATGGTTTTGTTTCCTGCCATAACGGATTCTGTGGTTTACCGAGAATCTTTTGTGACAAATAATGTTTGAGTCACACTATATAAAATCTATCGCATGTGATACGATTTAGACGCATATTTTTCATCTGATTTAAAAAATACCCAATATTAACCGTATTTTTTATTTCAGGCTTCGAGCGTGGTTTTTGTGTGCTATGTGTTAGCACGGAACTTAGAATTGACGGGATTTTCGAAATGTATCTTTTGTAAAAACGCGCGTGATAAGACATGTATCAAACTATGCCGAATTATTTTGAGTGGGACTTAAGCGGTTGTTTTCTATGAGATTTATCCAACCGCGTGACTTCATTTAAATTAATCTGAAAACCCGATTTGTTGATATTATCTCTGTCCAATCGTGAAAAAATCCGTTGGACAAGATTTAGTCTAAGTTTTCTGTTTCGGTGAGTGAACGAAATGAACTCACTCAGCGGAGCAAGACCGAAGGGCTTGCGTTGATAGTGGGTGCGTTTCGTTACACCACGAAAATCACACGAAAAAACACGAAT
>JAUNXW010000208.1:0-1378 GCA_030539595.1 Methanocorpusculum sp.
TCCAGATGTTTCCACTTAGTATAGCCAACTTTGCGACTTTGCGTGATATAAAAATATTTTCTCTCCTCTGCGCCGCGCCTGCGAGATAAAAAAATATTTTCCTCATTCTTTGCGTCGCCGCGCCGCTGCGCGAGAAAAATATCGCTAAGATCGGGCTGGGGATTATTTTTGATAGAGATTGCGCATCTGTTCGATGCAATTTTTAAGTTCACGGCGAAGTGAGGCCGGTTCCAAAATCTCGGCATTGGCGCCGTAACTCAAAATGCGATTTTTCAGTAGTATCGTTGGCGCAAGATTGTATTCGGCAATAATAGAGCCATCGGAATTTTCCGTCAGTTTTTCGGAGTCATGCCATTTTCGTTCCAGAATAAGCTGGGCTACCGCAGGAGCAAAACGCACTACAATATGTTGCTTTTTCTTGTCCGGGGAAGAAAACTGTTCGAAATGAAAAGAGGACGGACGCTCAAATTTAACTCTTGTTTTTTCTGCATTGATCATTCGACTCAATTTCCATTGGCGTATATCGTGGCTCTTGCAGGAGTATCCATTGATGTAAATAACACCGCCGTTATTAACAAGTTCATAAGGCTTGATTAAATAGGTTTCCTCATCTTTCGCGGAAAGAGATCGATAGGTAATCCTTACCTCGCATCTGTCTTCGCAACCGTTTATCAACTCTCCTAAAATATAAGTGTTTTCCATTGGCTTTATGATATTCGCCGTTTCCGGTTGACCGAAGATCCCCAACAGTTTTTCAAGATTTTCAAACTCCTTGTCACTGAGCTGATTCCGTAATTTTTTAAGCGCTTGCTCGGCAGCGTCACCCAAAAAAGTGCCTTCCAGTGGCGCCAGATAAGGACGGCACAAACAAAGCGCGGCTACTTCATCGTATTCGAATCGAATGGGTTCCTTTGCACGCAAACTATAGAATTTTATGCCATGTCTGCCGATAGACTCGTTAAGCGGATAGCCATTTTCCATAAGCTTTTTTAAATCGCGACGCATGGTCCGTGTATCGACATCGAAATAATTAGCCAACTGTTCACAGCACATCTCCTGATAATCGCTTTCGGAGAGTTTTTTTATAATAAGCAAAATGCGGGGCGCTTCTGATGTATTATTTTTCATTGAATCGATCTCCTTTTATTATTCTGGTCACCACTTGTCCTGGAAAACAATTCGTTACTTGTCATCACTGGTTATTATATACTTATCGGACCCCTTACGCAACTGAAAAAATGAAAATCATTTCAATAATATTTTGGAAAAATTTTATTTCCTGATTTTTAAAAGATCAAAATTTTATTATTGCAGATTTTGTATTGGCTGCTATTTGAAGAGCATTTTACGAACGGGACTTTTATGATTTTACGGAAAG
>JAUNXW010000208.1:1393-2244 GCA_030539595.1 Methanocorpusculum sp.
CTTATGCAGATAATGGCTGAATGCCCGTTGCGGGAGGGAGGTCCTTTTGCGAACGGGCTTAAATTTTTCGGTCTCGATTACCATCGATTACTGACAGGCTGGAGAATATCGACGATTTTATGCAGGAGAATGTCCAGGCCTTCTCCGGTTACGGCAGAAATCAGGATCGGATCGAGGTTCAATTCGGATTTAAAAAGATCGACTGTTTCTTTTGCTTCCGGCAGATCCGCTTTTGTAACGACGATCAACTCTTTTCGCTGGACAAGTTCCGGGTCAAAAACTTCGAGTTCATGTCGAATGGTTTTGTAATTATCCAGAGGAACAGTTCCATCCAGAGGAGCAGGTTCGATCAAATGGATCAGAATACCGGCGCGTTGAATATGTCGGAGAAAATCGTGCCCGAGTCCGACACCGTTTCCGGCACCTTCGATCAGACCGGGAATATCGGCCATAACGAAACTTCGAGCGGAGTCGATTTGGACCAGTCCGAGATAAGGGGATTTCGTCGTGAAAGGATAGGAAGCGATTTTGGGCCGTGCCTGCGACATGCGGCTCAGCAGAGTGCTTTTTCCGGCGTTTGGTTTTCCAACGAGTCCGACATCGGCGATCATTTTCAGTTCGAGTCGAACGGTTCGGCTTTGACCAGGCTCACCGGGGGTTGTGATACGGGGAGCGCGATTAATTGCCGTTTTGAAGCGCATATTTCCTTTTCCGCCGAATCCGCCCCGGGCAACGATGAATTCCATCTGATTTTTATCGAGATCTTTAATCATCAGATCATGCGCCTGATCGAAAACCATTGTTCCAACAGGGGCTTTTATAATGAGATCTTCGGCGGAAGCACCATGACA
>JAUNXW010000209.1 GCA_030539595.1 Methanocorpusculum sp.
TAATGCCGTGAATACCTTGGAGGTAAATTATTAGTCCTGAAAGCCTCACTGTGAAGAATAGTAACCTTTTCCCAGAATGTTCTTTCGGGCAGAACAGTCAAAATATCTGTAGATGGCTGAGAAAACTTCTTTGGATAACACTCAGCAGCATAAGGCTCAATCTGCTTAACACTTGAAGGAGTCCAAGCAGCAAGAGGACCTATCTCAAGCCTAATCTCCTGAAGAAGAGAATCATCCGAATAACTCTGAGGATAATGAACATTTACAGTCTGATTTTCCAGCTCATCAATACTCACGGAAATACCATCCCCGAACTTATCAATCAAATCAGACTCTAATCTCGGCACAAACTCATCACGCAAAAACAATTCGGCTCTCTCATTTGCCTTATCACAAAAATCATCCTGAGATTTATTTGAGCGTTCTTCCCAAGGCTCATTGCGTGAATATCCCAAAACACGCCAGTCAAGAATCAAATCAATATCTTCAGAAAAACGTTCAATCAGGTTATATGCTTTTGAAAGACTTGTTCCGCCCTTGAACACAAACTTATCCTTCCACTTACATTCATGAAAAAGATAATCAAGCATAATACAAACCCAGAAATCTTTTTCTATGACTGCTTCGCTCATACCTTTTTTGGATGAAGTTCCTGAGAACAGATCTTTTCTGTCCTCAGGAGGAAGTCTTGCAATATTCTGCATTTGATAAACCTGTATTACATATTTGTTTTATAACTTCGTAAATCCATCTTGTAGTATACTGAGTTTCAGCAAGCGCTTTGAATTTATCCTCATCGTTCAGTTTAGATGAAATACGCTCAATTGTTTTGCCCGTGATATTTTTTCTTCCAGTGGATTTCAGCGCCTGAATCACAAGCGCGGTTTTGCGGGACATTCCTGTAGAGAGTTCTTTGTTTGCTGTTTTTTTGAATCTGATTTTTATTTTACCTACTGAGTATTCCCGATTGCTGCCGTTAGTCACATATACCCATGAAGCAGGAACTTGTGTTGATAAACCAAGTCTGTTTAAAGCCGTATCTCCGCTTGGAGCAATTGTCCAGCCGTTATTTCTTGCAAGAGCCTCTGCAATTTTATCAACAGACGGGGATGCATATTCTTCCAAAAATTCGCTGTATCTGGGATATTCATAGACTCCGTCAATTATTCTGCGCAGTAAATTATCGGCTGTCAGACGCGCCAGAATCTGTTTTATAGTCTGATATGGGGCAATGTCTAAGAAATCTGAGATTACAAAAATCTCGCCCGCACCCTTATCTTTGATTCTTTTTTTTATTTGCTCAGTATAGGTATTTTCTTTTATCATACTAACTATGTTTGTAACTAAAAGTATATAATTTTAGTTACATTATTTATTCTAAATGAATACATACACTAAATCATATTTCGTCCGTTTTGGAAACATTATATTTAACCAAATTATTATTTATCCATTTTGGAGAAACATTTATATCGACAAGCATCATATAAGATATTGTGAAAAAGATGGAACTCAAAAACATATTCAAAAAAACGAACAACCTTGACAGACTCAAAATCAGCGAACTTCAGGAAGAAGAACTCAGACTCAAGAGCAGAATCAACCGTCTTCGCAAGGAGATAGACATAATTGAAAAAGACAAAAAGAAACTTTTCAACGAAGGAGTAGGAGCTGACCTCATAAAAAAGAAAATGATTGCTCAGGAACTCAAACAGCTTGACATGGGCGGAAAACTCAAAATCAAAAACTTCCTGACACTGCATAAACAGTTTATGTTTGTCTCAAACCTCGTAATCATCAAAAAATATCAGCGTGATTTACAGACAACTCCGGTCTGGAACAAGATTCAGAACCTTGCCCCCGAATCATTTGAATCCGCACTCATTAAAGTAAATCTTTCAGGAAAAGGATTTGAAAGCATCATTGATGATTTGAACAGAATCTTTGCAATGGACTTATCAGATTCGGATACTGATGTTGACGAAGCGGAAAAGCAAATGTTTGACATCTGGAACAGCGTCGAAGCCGGAAACCTTGATGTAAGCGACGCTGAAAATCTTTTGTCAATGGACAAAGAAATTGAAAAGTCCCTGGAGAAAGGTGAATAAAATGTTTGAAATGATTGATATAATAACCGGCTGGATAATTCCTCTCGGATTAATCCTCATTATACTTTCAGGAATTGTCGCTTTATGCGAAGTATTCTAAGATAGTTACGAGATACGAG
>JAUNXW010000063.1 GCA_030539595.1 Methanocorpusculum sp.
CCCGTATCTCAGGCAGGTTTGCCTCAAGCTTCTTTAAGACATCATCTTTGATACTCACGTAATCGGACATTTGTGTTATAACAGTAATTTAGAACTATAAACATATGTATTTTGCGGGGATTTGCGGTTTGTTTTTTGAGACTGTTCAATCGCGAAAAAATCCGTTGGAAAAAACCTAATACATACCCATCTATTTCGTCGGCAGAATATTTTTAGCCTCCAGACACCAATTATAATATAATCATGCAGGCAGTTGAAAGGAGAAAAACCGTTACCATCTCGCCGGAAGTTCATAAAAAAATTGTCGCTCTTCGTCGCGGGAATCAGACATATGGTGATGTTGTCGAGATGTGTATTCGGAGCTATGAGGATAATCTTGAGGATTTGGATATCCCATATCTTGAGGATTTGGATTTGGATCAGCATATTAAGGAAGCAGAGGAATCGGAGAAGGATTTTGAGGGAAATTACACATGTCTGGAAGACATCGTTAAGGAATATGAAGCAGAGCATAATGATAAGTAATGTTTTTTGTGTATGTTAAGGAGGACGCAAAAGCCAATCTTAAAAAACTTGCTCTCAAGGATTTTAATTTGTGTAATAATAATCATAACCCTGTCTTCTTAAACAAACTCAGACATCTTGCCTTATATTCATCCTCCGTAATAACGCCCGTCTCCCTCAAATACTTCAAAGCATCCAGAGACTTATCGATGTCATCATCATCAAGCCCCTCCTTCGGCTCAAGCGTAACCGAATCAACACGCACCGGACCGACCGGATGAGGAGGTTCTTCCCTCTTATCAACATACACAACAGAATCATCATCTTCCGGTGCATATTTCCTTGAATTATTCTCCAGATTTTTATACTTTGCAGCCCCCACACGTGTTCTGCCGCCAGGAAGAATCATCGCATCCCCATTAATCTCAAGATCCCACTGTGAATCACTCTTACCCGAATCCTTCTCAAACACAACCACATCATTAGCCGGTTCCTCCGAATCATACTCATCAGCAACAGGCTCTGTAGACTCAATCATCCTTGCAACACGGGAAACCATAGCAGGAGAAACAGCCTCATCAGACATTTCATCCTCAGACTTTTCATGGACCTCAAAAACCTCATCCTTATTTTCCTCAACAACAGGCTCATCTTCCGAAGGAAAATGTGAGAAAAGCTTCTCAGTAGATTCATAACAACCCTGCCCCGGCATTGGAGTATCCTCAAAAATATCATCCGGAGAAATATCTGAAAGAACCTCATCAGACTCCTTCAAAGTATATTCATCCGAAATAAGATTCTGCTTAGCCTGAAGTTCCCAGACACCCCCCACTTTAGACATCATCAAATCACGCAGAGTTAAAAGCCCACCCCTCATCTGCTCGGGCGAACTCTTCAGATTTTTGAAAATATAATTATCACCCGAGACATTCTTCAAAGTAAGAACAGCCGGAAGAGCCGCTTTCGGATACTTAACCTGAGCCTCAAGCAAATCCACATACTGCATCTCATAAATCCTGTAAACGGTCTGACGCTCAGGATAAGCCCACATAATTCTCAAGCGGGTGAACAAAATCGGTATCAGATACTTTTCCCTGCTGCGTGCGTATAAAACCTCAAGAACCTCTTCGGTTCTCGGAATATCATCCAGAACCTCTATAGGTAAATCATATTGGTATAATATTTCGTGGCGCACTTTTTATTCAGCCTCAACAATACTTTCTATATTATACTTCCAAATTAGTATAATTTTTTAATCACCATCAATACGCAGTTTTGAGTATCTCAAATCGGATGGATTAATACAAATGATTAAGAAAGAATTTAATGCATGAGTTTTCTGGAAGTGTTGAACGACGTTGTTGGCAGTATCAACGGTGTCGTTAATGAATACGCATGGTACATTGCGTTCGTGTTCTTTGTGGGTTTAGGTTTATTCTTCACCATAAAGTCAAAATGTGTACAGCTCAACCGTCTTGGTGAAGCCTGCAAAGTTGCATTCACCAACATACGTGAGAAAAAAGGGAAACAGACTATTTCCTCGTTCCAGGCATTCTGTGTCAGTATGGGTGCGCGTATCGGCGTCGGAAACATCGCCGGTGTTGCAGCGGCCATTGTCATGGGAGGTCCGGGAGCTATTTTCTGGATGTGGGTTTTTGCCTTCATCGGTGCGGCAACAAGTTTCGTTGAAACAACAGTCGGTCAGATTTTCAAAGAGAAGAAAGCTGACGGTTATTTCCACGGCGGACCTGCTTACTACATTAAAAACGGTCTCGGAAAGCCAAAGTTTGCTATTTTCATGTCGCTGTTAATCATCGTGACCTACGGTCTGATGTTTATCGGCGTTCAGGCAAATCAGGCAAGCACTGCATTAACCGATGCATTCAACACCGACCCGATTGTTTTTGCAATTGTTCTCGCTCTCCTTGCGGCACTGATCATCTTCGGCGGCATCCGCAGAGTTGCTAAAGTCTCAACATGGCTTGTTCCGATTATGGCAATTGCATGGATGGTTTTAGCACTCATTATTGTTCTTGTGAACTTCACACAGGTTTCAGCAGTTATTGAGACAATCTTCTCATACGCATTCGGTGTTCAGGCATTTGTCGGCGGCGGTTTCGGTATGATGGTTCTCTGGGGTCTGAAACGCGGTGTATTCTCCAACGAGGCAGGTATCGGATCTATTCCTAACGTTTCATCTTCCGCAAAAGTTAAACACCCGGTAAAGCAGGGACTTATTCAGTCCGTCGGTGTCTTTATTGATACAATCATTGTCTGTTCGGCAACCGCATTTGTTATCCTTATCTACACAAACGTTGCGTACCCGGCGTATGATTTCGCTGCACAGGGTGTTGCGGGCGCACTTAAAGGTTCACCGCTTGTTGCAGACGCTCTTCAGACAACTTTCTTAGGCGCAGCAGCTCCTTACGTTCTGTCAGTATTCCTGCTTGTGTTCGCATTCAGCAGTCTCATAAGCTACTACTCAATGAGTGAGACCAACGTTAAATTCATCACACAGAAGAAATGGGCAGTTCTTGTTCTCCGTCTTGTGATTGTTGTTATGGTCTTTGTCTCTTCACTGATGTCGATGACTCTTGCGTGGGATTTAGCAGATACATTCCAGGCGTTCATGGGTATATTCAACATGGGAGTTCTGTTCTTCCTGTGCAAGTATGCCTTCCAGGCACTCAAGGATTATTTCGACCAGAAAGCAGACGGCGTTGCAGAACCTGTCTTTAACCCTTCATGTCTTTCAAGCCAGAAAGGAATTACCTGCTGGCCTGATACAGAAGATGAAGAAGTCGTAATAGGCAGCTTAGACGCTGAGCTTGACGGCAGAAAGAAATTAGATTAAAGAGGGAAAACCCTCACAGATATTTTTTTTGTTTTTTAGTTGAATTTGTGATAATCCTTCTCATCGCAAATCAAAGATTTGCTCACGTCTCAGTCACTATCGTTCCCTCTTGTCGCAAATCAAAGATTTGCTCACGTCTCAGTCACTATCGTTCCCTCGACCTCCAAAAGATACATAATCCAATACATCTAAATAAAATTAACAGATAATGTCTGAAACATACGTATCAATAAAAGATGACGTCCTCAAAAAATTAGAGACCAACTTACCCACGATACTTGAAAGTTTCGGCGTTGATACAATAGGAATATTCGGCTCTGTAAGCAGAGGGGAAGATTCTCCTAGTTCAGATGTGGATGTGCTTTACCATTTTTTAGATGGAAGGGGCGGAATGTATGATTTAGTCGGTCTGCATGACTATCTTGTATCTCTATTCGACAGAGAGGTGGATTTGGTATCAATAGAATTCATTTCGCCACTTATTATTAATTATATAAAATCTGATGCTCTTTTGTTCGGCGCAGCGCAGGCGATAGTATGAATAATAATGACAGGATTCTTCTATCGCATATTTTGGTTCAGTGTGATAAAATATTAAAAATTACTTCACGGATTTCTTACACTGTATTTTTAGAAGACACGATTTATCAGGATGCATTAATCCGTCCATTAGAAATAATTGGCGAGGCTGCCGGACAATTGTCTGAAGAATTTAAATCAGAACACGATGATATTCCCGTTTCAACGATGAAAGGTCTTAGAAATATTTTGGTTCATCAGTATTTTGCTGTGGATTTACGCTCAGTATGGAATATTGCCATGAATGATGTCCCTATTTTGCACAAGCAGTTATTAGAAATTCTTCACTGACATTATAACTGCCGAACTCTTAAACTCTATCGAATACTTATTGATTCAATACCCACAATGTTTATACAACAATGGCTCTTTCGGCAGACGATATAAAAAATCTTCACAGATACGAAATAAAAATACTTCACGCACTTGAGCGGATGATGAAAAAATACCGCTGGGTGCCTGACGATGAGTTAAAAACCGCTGTAAAACTCTCCGCACCCGAACTCAAATACAGGCTTGGCAACCTCATCTACCGCGACTTTGTGCGCTCCGAATCCGTTCCCTACAAAGGCTATGCTCTTGTCTTTGCGGGTTATGACGCAATAGCACTGACAGCCCTCGCCTCCAAAAAAACAATATCAGCTCTCGGCTCATTTATTGGTGTCGGAAAAGAATCAGAAGTTTATGAAGCTCTCGGGCTTGGACCTGTCATCTTAAAATTCCACAAAATCGGTCAGAGGTCGTTTAACACAGTCAGAACAAACAGGGAATACATGCCCGAAGGCGGGCACTGTCCCTGGATATTTGCCTCGGCTAAATCAGCCGAACGTGAATATGAAGCCCTCAAGGCACTCAACGGAAAAGTAAACGTCCCTGTTCCGATAGACATAAACCGACACGTAATAGTAATGTCATACATTCAGGGCGCAAACTTAAACCGCTGTATTCTTGAAAACCCGGAAAAAATCTACTCGGATATTCTTGAGCAGGTCAAAAACGCGTACAACGCAGGATTTATTCACGGCGACCTCTCCGAATACAACGTAATGATAGAAGGCGAAACAGTATGGATAATTGACTGGCCTCAGTGGGTAACGCCCAAACACTCAAACGCGGATGCTGTCCTAATGCACGACCTTGATACAATAACCTCATACTTCAACAAAAAATACAATACAAAATTCGTCACGGAAGAAGCGATTAAATTTGTAAAAACATGACGGGACTGATATTTGGAATTGACATAATTAAAGGCTCGGTTCGAAGCGGAACTCTCCGCCCCAGATTCGGGCTTATTCGCGTGACAGATTCACGTGTAGCCTCAGAAGAAAAAAACATATCCTTATTCAGACTGCTCAGACTGATAAATGAAGAGCGACCCGAGATTCTCGCGGTCGATTCTATTCAGGAAATAGCAAAGGACACAAAAGAACTCTACGTTTTTTTGTCGGCTCTGCCCCATTCGACAAAACTTGTTCAGGTCACAGGCAATGGAATTAAAATGGAGACTCTGCCTCAGGCTGCGGCAAGATATAATCTGAAATTTGATAAAACAAATCCTATGGAAGAGGCAAAAGCCTCTGCTCTTGTCGCATCATTTGGAGGCGGGTATGAGGTTGCGGCTTTTGAAAAAGAGACGCTTGTCACCGTTTCACGCGGGCGGTCTCTTGGTCGAGGCGGTTGGAGCCAGAACAGATACGTCAGAAAAGTTCACGGCGCTGTAAAAGTCAGAGCACGTGAAATTGAAGATAAACTCACAGAGCAAGGTCTTCGCTTTACAAAAACAGTAAGAAGGGCTTTCGGCGGTGAGAGCCGAATCCTTTTTGATGTATTTGCAGAGCGGGCTGATGTTCCTGTTTCTTCTATGAAGAGCGGAGACGTCTCGGTCAAAGTTGAAGGCAGACGCAAAGATAAAATTGAGTTTGTGCCTCTGTCCAAAAGACCGTCCTACATAATTGTTGGAATTGACCCGGGAACTACCGTAGGTCTTGCTGCACTTGACCTTGACGGAAATCTTGTTTATCTTTCAAGTGTCAGGGCGCTTGCCTCGGGCGACATAATCTCTGAAATCAGAAAAATAGGAAAGCCTGCTTTAATTGCAACCGACAAAGCGGAGATGCCTTTTGGTGTTGAAAAAATCCGCAGAGCTTTTTCAGCGCCCGGATGGACACCGAAGAAGGATATCCTGATTAAGGAAAAATACGAAGCCGCCCTCGGCTATGAATTTAATGACGACCACCAAAGAGACTCTCTTTCAGCTGCTTTGATGGCTTACGCAAGCTACCGAAATAAATTCGACAACATCTCAAGGCGGCTTCCGGCAGGAACAGACCTCGACATTGTCAGAGCAGGAATTTTAAAAGGTCTGACACTTGAGCAGATTTTATCTGCTGACGCACCTAAAGAGAAACAGAAATCCGCTGAGGCTGAGCCTGACGCCGATGAAATTCCGTCAGACCCTAAGGATGAAAAAATCTGGCTTCTCGAAAACGAGACCGAAAACCTTCGTAAACTCATCCGTAGTTTATCGGAAGAACTTGAATCAAAAAATAAAGCCCTTGCTTCGCTTCAAAAAAAGCTCGAAAGCGAGAGGGATATTAAAAATACTGAGGTTCTGCTCTCAGAAGAAGTTCGCGACAGAGACATTGAGCTTACTCAGGTAAAGAAAGCTCTGAGAAAAGAAGAGCGCCGCTGTAAAAATATGAGGCTGAGACTTGAACGGATGAAACACTACATCTCGCTTCAGGCAGGCGAAGGTCATCTTGCCCTGAAAGTCATGCAGCAGCTTTCCAAAGACCAGATAAAAATCGTTGACGATGAGATGGGGCTTTGCGAGGATGACATCCTCTACATTCTAAAAATAGACGGTTGGGGAATGTCGGCTGTAAATGAAATTGCAGAATCAAAAGCAAAAGCCGTGATTCTCCCAAGACTTACTTATCAGCGTGCAATTGAACAGCACTTAATAGACGTTTTCAGAAAAGAGAACATCGCTATTCTTTCCGGAGCTGAGTTGTCCCCAAGAGTAAACGGTAAAATCGGCGTTGTTGATGAAACCGCATTTACGCAGGCGCTTATCGAATGGAATATTTCTCAGGAAGTTTATCTGAAAAATAAAAAGACCGAGGAACTTAAAGGTCTGGTTGATGAGTATCAGGTTGTCAGAAAAAAAGAGGTCAGAGAGCAGGGAATTGACCCGACGACTTATGAGTTTAAGGTTGAAAAGCCCAAGAAGCCTCTTTTCAGACACGACTTCAAAAAAGAAGCCGTCGTGATTGAAAAAGAAATCCGGAAGGAGACCCCTAAGGAAGAAAAGAAAGAGATTCCTGCTGAAGAGATAAAAGAAAAAGCCCCTGAGAAAAAAGTTGAGGATGTTCTGTTCGGAGTTCTCGCAGAATACAGGGAAGAGAGAAGAAAGGAGAAGGAGCAATGAATGAAACAGAACTGCTGAATCAAATAAAATCACTGATTGGGGAAGATGAAATCTCAGACGACTGCGCCTCGTTTGAATTCCCCGATGGGAAAATCCTTGTTTCAAGCACGGATATGCTCCATGAAACAACCGATTTTCCAAAAGGCATGACAGATTTTGAAATCGGCTGGATGAGCACCGCAGTAACTCTTTCAGACATTGCCTCGTGCGGAGCAAAACCGATTCAGATTCTTGCGGCAGTCGGTCTTGACAATCCAAAGAGGCTTTATGAAATTATGCGCGGGGCTTGTTTCTGCGCAGAAAAATACGGAGCAAAGGTCTCAGGCGGCGACATTGATTCGCACAATGAACTTACAATAGTCACAACAGGCTTTGGGATTGTTGAAAAAAAGAATTACCTCAGACGCTTCGGCGCTTCCGTTGGAGACGCCGTCTGCATAACAAAAATTCCGGGAAGAGCTCAGGCGGCACTTGACGGATACGAAAAATACCGCGAGTTCCTGATTACACCCAAGCCAGACGTTTACGAAGGACAAAAAATTGCTGAATCGGGTGCGTCCTGCATGATGGACGTTTCAGACGGACTTGCCCTTTCGCTTTACTATATCGCAGAGACTAACAATGTCGGTATCGAACTTGATTTAAGCTCGGCTGAACTGCCGGATGTTGATTCTGAGAAACGTCTTGAGTATTTCTTATACGGCGGCGGAGACTTCGGCTTATTGTTCTGTAAACCTCAGACAAGTTTATCAGATTTGGATATTGATTTTACCGTCATCGGCAAAATCGTTGAAGGCTCAGGTGTAAAACTCGGCTCAGAAAAAATTGAAAAAAGAGGATACACGCACTCGTTTGAGTGAATATTGAAGTTACGCGGTTGTGCTTATCAGTACTTCACTAATTTTTATTGATTAAATTTCTTTGTGCTTCGCTACGATAATCTCTCAGCTCAGCGTTGACATTTATCATTCATAGAAGAAAACAACCGCAAATCTACGCAAATCTCTCGGCAATCGCATTTTTTCGGCGTTCAGTCGCACCCTCGCTCATCGCTCGGGTTAAATCGCGACTTCACTTGAAAAATGCTGCCGTCACTAAGTTAATTTGTATTCACTAAATCAACTATTTACGGCAG
>JAUNXW010000210.1 GCA_030539595.1 Methanocorpusculum sp.
CAAATTATTATTTCAAAATAATTTAAATATCAAATTCCACAATTGGACAGCCTCTGAACATGCTTAAGAACAGGTCGGCAGTCAATAATTTTTCAGAGCGGGTTTATGTCCAATCTATTTATATTTTAAAATCATCCACATGATATTTATGAAATATATTCTTCCGATAATTTTTGCAGTCGTCATAATACTCAGTGCGGGCTGTATTCACCAGATAGCACAGACAGAACCTGAAGTTTATTATAACTGGATTGAGAATAGTGAGAATTATTCTGTCCTTGCACACTACGGAGACGGAATTGCAAACGAACACCCTCTTGTAAATAAATGGATAAATAACCGTCGCTCTGATATTAACAGTGAAATATCCGAGTGGTCAAATAAATCAGGTTTTGTAACAACTTACTATTACGGACTTGACCTTTATCTCACCGTAAAAATTTACGGCAGGTTAAACGATGAAGATAATGATTCGAGTATAAAAGTCGCAAATCTTTCCGATAAAAAAACTGAAATTATACCGTCAATACTAATCAGATACAATTTACCCGACTTCACTTTACCTCCTCAGAAAATTCAGCCGACCGAAACGGAAAAAGAAAAAATGGACGCTCTGTATGAAATTATTTCGAAAAAAGCTGAAGAGGACGGAATAAATAATTTCCCGATGAAATTTATCACGCCGAATTACTGAAAGCGGGACAATGTCCATTCAATTTATAAATGAAAAGACCGCACTATTAATTTACTGTGCAGAAAATATTCAATCTCCTTTTTTTGGCAATAACGTTCTCAATAATAATTTATACGGGTGTAAGCACAGCCGACATCGAATCTTCGTCTGAAGAATATAACAACAGCTCAATTATAATTTATCCGTGCATTGATGTCATAACTTACACATGTTCCGGGATTATATATTTATCTGATTTCAGACTGAACTCAAAATTTGAAAATGAACAAAACTCTGCAATATTTGACATTATCCGATTTTCTGTTTTGACCGCCTGCATTGCTGTAATTGTTTCTGTAGGGTTTTCGCGGACAATTTCAGTTTCAACAGCCGCCGATTCACGTCCTATGAAAATTCTTTCTGAGATTGAAAAAAATCCGGGCTGCCTTGAAAGCGGCATTATTTCACAAACAGAATTTTCTCGAGGGTCTGTGTCATTTAATCTTAAAAAGCTCGTCAAAGGAAATTTTGTTCGGATTGGAATATATCACGGAACTAAACGTTATTACCCGTTTGAAATCAGTGACAGGACTGAACAGATTGTCTGTGCGGTTGTTTCTCAGGAAAAATCACGCGATGTATTTCTGCTTTTAAAAAATAACCGCGGTCTTACTCAAAGCGAAATGGCAAAAGCCCTTAATCTAACTCAGCAGACTATACGCTGGCATCTTGCAAGATTTGAAGAGGACAATATTATCTGTGAAGACTTAAAAGACGGAGAAAAAATTTATCAGCTTACTGATGAAGCACAGAATATTTACAGCAGTGTCCTGAAGCGGGAATCTGCCGGTTAAATTTTTGGATTCAGTTAGTATTATATTCTGTTAACTCTATAAGATATCATCAATGAATCCGAGTTCAGAGGTTACCTCACGTGATGATATTTTTAAGTATGCCAAGGAGCAGTACGGGACTGAACCCGAATATCTGTGGATGAAATTTCCGACTTATGCAATTTTGAGGCATCACGATAATAAAAAATGGTACGGGGCTGTTTTGAATGTACCAAAATCAAAGTTAGGTCTTTTGGGCGAGGGGAGTGTTGAAATTCTGGATGTTAAATGTGACCCTGTTATTATCGGGTCGCTCAGGATGAAGGAAGGTATTCTTCCGGGTTATCATATGAGTAAGGGTAACTGGATTACGGTTCTTCTTGACGGTACGGTTGAGAAAAATATGGTCTTCTCCCTGCTTGATGAAAGTTTCAGACTGACAGGTAAGCAGTAAAAAATAAATTTTTATTCATACAGCAAACAAATCATTCAGCGACTCAGCCATTGTAGGATGAGTGAAAATCATATCACGCAGAACAGTGTAATCCGCGTTCATATCCATTGCGAGTTTTATAATATTTATGACCTCATAAGATTCCGGGCACAAAAGCATAGCACCGAGAATTTTTTTGGTGTCTGAATCAATCACAGCTTTTAGAACTCCTTCCGGCTTTTTCAAAACCTGTGCCTTTGG
>JAUNXW010000211.1:0-1501 GCA_030539595.1 Methanocorpusculum sp.
ATGGCTGAGCTTGAGGCGTTCTGTGCATATTTGAACAAGATGAACGTCATTTACGAGTGTTGGTGTGCTTCATATGGCTACTGCTGTTGCCCTTACATATAAACTTGAGAAGGAGAGCTTGCACCCCCCTGCCGGACAGCCACGTCTCCCGTTATCGTTCGCTGTCGATCTTCCGCTTATCATTCCGCTGCCAGATAATGCCGATAACTGTTTGGGTCAAAGGAGTCCACCAACCGCACACATGCCCGGACCGCGGCATCCCAACTGAGCGGATCGTTGCCATGCATGGTATGCGCGCTGTCGTTATAGTCGAAAATCATCGTGTTACTGGCGGCGTTCCAACGACCGCAAGCAAAAGTCAATGCGCAGTTGAAGATCGAAGAATCCGAGCTTTCTGTGCGCAGGCCTTATGCTCCATATATATCCTTTGGCGCGCACAGCAGCAACTCCCGAAGCGAAACTTTGAACACCAGCGATATGTAGGCGAGCGTCCTGTCCTTGTCAACGGGTTGTTCGTTTCTGAATAGGTTGATGATCTGGCTGGCGATTGCGTCCGCGTACATATCACACAGAAAAACTTCATAGTCCCGCTCAACGGCAATGTTCATTTGTTTTTGCGCTGCGCGCACCGCGTTTTGAACCAGGCCGATGAAATCCGCATACAGGAATCGCTTCAGTTGATCCCGCCCCATAGAATCGTATGCACAGTTCAGGATATGCTTGTTGTCCTCAACATAGCGAACCGCAAAAAGGATCGCTTCTTTGTAATCGGACAACAGATCAAACTTGCGGACGACCTCGACAGCCTCCTGATCCAATATCCACTTCAGAAGCGCATAAATATCCTCGAAGTGATAGTAGAACGTTTTTCTGTCGACACCGCATGCTTGACATAGCTCTTTGATTGTGATATCGGGCAGACGCTTCTTTGTCATCGCTTTCTTGAGCGCGGCAGCAAGCGCTGTTTTGGTGCTTTGGCTTTGCACATCGTGCCTCATGAAGTTCTCCTCCTGTTCCTCTAATATTATACTCCTAATCCATCCGTATTCAACGGACAAAACCGGCCACGTGTCCGGTATATTTGTTCCCCAAAACGGCTGTCGTGTCCAAATTTCCCCATCCGGGCTGATTTGACCGTTTTATTCGACCTCGCCCCATGCTATTCTGTGGCAGATCAAGCGAAGGAAGGTGATGGGGATGCGTACATACGATGTCGTTTTGTCCACAGAACTCGGTCCGCGATACGGCGTCTTACAGGCGGATCAGTCGCACGGACAACTGACGGGTACGCTCAGGATGTTTAGCGAATGCCATGCCTTTTCGGGCACATGCTCGGAGGCGGGAGAATGCCGTCTGGAAGGCGATATGCGAACGCTTCTGCGGGACATTCACTACACGGCGTCGGGCCGAATGGACGAACATAGCCTTGACTTAACGCTCAAAGGCTTGGAAGAACGCGATCAATACCGCTTAACGGGACTTGCCGCGTCGGGCGCTGATT
>JAUNXW010000211.1:1511-2186 GCA_030539595.1 Methanocorpusculum sp.
GGCTAAAGCATGCAAAGAATAACCGACTTCATGATTCGTCACAAAACAGCGGTTCTTCTGTTCTTTGTGCTGCTGAGCGCCGCGAGCGTCGTCTGCATGCAGACGGTGAAGATCAATTACAACATCATTGATTATCTACCGGATGACGCCGCTTCCACAACCGCGCTTTCTGTGTTGGAGGAAGAATTCACGGCGGGGATTCCCAACGTGCGCCTGATGATCCCGGATGTCACCATTCCGGAGGCGCTTACGCTCAAATCAGAGATCGCGGATATCGACGGCGTCCGAAGCGTCATCTGGCTGGACGACATGGCCGATCTGTACGCGCCCATCGAAACGCTGGACGCGGATACCGTCGCGGCCTACTACAAGGACGGGAGCGCGCTTTTCACCGTTACGGTGGAGGATGCAAAGGCAAAAACGGCGCTCCCCGCACTGCGCGAGCTCGCGGGCGAGGATGCCGCCATGAGCGGCATGCGCGTGAACACCACATTCGCCTCCGATAATATCAACGGCGATCTGACCAAGGTCATGCTGTTGGCTGTGCCCATCATTCTGGTCATTCTGCTGCTGACGACCAACGCGTGGATTGAACCTTTCCTGTTCCTCGTGACCATTGGCGTGGCGATCTTGCTTAACATGGGCACGAATGCGATCTTTGGCGAGATTTCGTTC
>JAUNXW010000212.1 GCA_030539595.1 Methanocorpusculum sp.
TTTTTTCGTGTGACTTTCGTGGTGTAACTAAACGCACCCACTATCAACGCAAGCCCTTCGGTCTTGCTTCGCTGAGTGAGTTCACTTCGTTCACTCACCGCAGCAGAAAACTTAGACAAATGTTGTCCAACGAATTTTTTTCATGATTGGACAAACTCATCCTCTCAATGCATTAAGTAGAATAGTTTAATTTAATGTAGTTACCATATTTAGATATTTGTAACAGTTCCGCGGAATTTTAATATGATTGAACAGCTGCCGTATATCGCCCTTGCAACAATAATCTGTCTCGTGTTATTTACAGCACTGGACTTCTTTTGGAAACTGCCGAAAAAAGCCGGAGTATCCGGTGCCGATGCCGTAGGCAAAGAAATAGAAAAAACAGGAGGAGACATTAACGGCGGATGGATGATTGGAAACATCATCACTTCACCAGATGCATCCGCCGGAACTCTCCTTGCCGCGTGCGGATACTTTGTCTGGGGAATCGGCGGAGCGCTGATTGCTGCGGTTTTGGTATTTGTCGGTGCAAGAATCTGCGCAGACAAAGGATATGCGGGAACAAGCGGAGCGCTTCTTGCTGCACTTATCATCTGGCTTCTGACAACATTTGCGAACTTTGCGCCCGAGACTTTTATCGCGGGTATGGTTATTGCCATCTTCCTTGTTGAGGGAATTTCAGCGAAGCACACAACAAAATTAATCGGAAAAATTTGGAGGAAGTTCACATGATTGTTGAAATCATCTGCACGGTGATTGCCGTGTTTTCTGCGCTTCGTGTTGTCTTTGAAAGAAACACTCTGAAAAAACTGATGTATCTCAACGTCATGAGTTTTGCAGCTACAGGAGCTATTGTTCTTCTGCTTCCGCATCCGATAACTGTTGCAGCCGCTGCGGCTTACTTCGTCGGCGCAACACTTGAATCAAACGCCATAGCAAGCGTAATTTATAAAAGAGGTAACTCCGATGATTGATGCTCTTACAATTGCGGCAGCAGCCCTTGTGCTTATCGGTTCGTTTACCGCGCTTCTTTCAAAGAAAACTTTTGACAAGCTTATAGCTCTTGGAATTTTAACCGCCGGCGCTGTGATGTTTTTTGTCGGAAACGGATACGTTGATGTTGCAATAGCCGCATCTCTTCTGATGCCTGTCGGAACAATTTTCCTTCTGCTTCTGCTCAGAAAGAAAAAGGAGGAGCAAAAATGATTGAGTTCGTTTTAGGATGCATCCTATTGATTGCCGGTATCATCTTCACAGCCTTCCCGCAGAATAAAAAATATATAACAAGACTCATCAATATGGAGGTTGCCGAGTTCGGTCTGGTGTTTATTATGCTCGGTTTCAGCGAAATGTTAGCGCTTGTGACTTTTGTTGCCGTGAACGTTGTGACTACCTTAATTTTCGTAAGGCTTATTGAAAAGAAGGAGGGAGTATGAAGAGTTCACTTTTCAGAAAACTTTCGGCATATCTTGCCGAGCCTGACAATCTTCCGAAAGTCTACGCGGTCGGGCTTATCATTGTTGTAATCATTGGGCTGTGTCTTGTGCCGATGCTGAACTACAGTTCAGAACAGCTTTATCCAAAATCGTTTAATGAAAACAGTTCGCTGAACCCTTATGACAGAGGCGGTTTCCCGTTGGGTGAGCCTGCAAAAATTATTGCTCAGTATCCTGAAAATGCTCCGGCTATTGGATATGTTACCGCGTATCTGACGCCCGTGTCGCTTCTTATGGCTCAGTACACTATGTATCTTGGAACAACAATTGTTGCCCACCCGGGGGGAATTCTCGATGAAATTCTGTATTACACAAGAGGATTTGATACGATAGTTGAGGCAAGCATTCTTCTTTGTGCATTTGCCGTTGCGGGCTTTTTGTTCCGAAGGGGTAAACGATGATTGAGATGGCTCTTCTGTATAAAATAGGAATTGCGGTTGCTTTTATTGCGATAGGAATTGCAGCACTTGCTATCTTCCGCGAAAAAGACGACCTTCATAAATTAATCCTCGTGGATTTAATTGATGTGACGGGTTTAGTGGTTGTTGCTTTAATCGCAACAGACCTTGCCGAAGCATTGATTTTACCGGGACTTGTTGTAGGAATTGCTGAAATCATGGCAGTGTCTGAACTCTGGCTTGCGAAAGAAGGTCTGCAGAAGAAAAAAACGAGCCGTGAAGGAAT
>JAUNXW010000213.1 GCA_030539595.1 Methanocorpusculum sp.
TTACATTGGAAACATCCGATTCAACTGTTCTCACGTCGCCTGAAACGGTAACAAGTCCGTTGGATGCATTCTTAATTATACCTGCTGTAGTGCTGTCATCTGCCAAAACTCCGCAGACAAGCAAACTCATCAAAAGTACTGCTGCAGTAATTAAAATTATTTTTTTATTTATTCTGTTCATTGTATGCCTCAATTATTTCTAATGATAAGGTATTCATGTTTTCTATATCCTCAACCGTTACCTTAGTTTCCGAATAATGAAGATACTCATATTTTTCGGTAAACAGTTTTACTTTGTCTGGATGTTTAACAGTCATCTTGAGAACCTCGCGCGGAGTTTTTGTTTCCGGGTTTTCAATTTCTTCAGCGCCCGCAATTATCTTGACCGTCTTCTTGTAGATTTTAACAAGCATCTCTCCCGCAGATATTTTTTTCCTCGCAGCAGGTCTTCTTAATTTTTCCGCAGCACGCATTGCAGCAGATTTTAGAGATTCTTCATTTGCTTTTCTCAGATTTTGTTCTCTGAGTTTTCTTTTGTTCGCACCTTTTACAAATCTAAAAATGAAGAATGCGAAAACCGCAACGGCGGCTGCAATAATCAGATAATAGAAAACGGGTGAGGATACATAAACCTCATAAACCTCACTTACGCTGCTTTCAAGCGGGAAGGAGGGGTCTGAAAACTCCGCATAAATATTGTATACTCCGTCTTCAAGTTCTGCCGAAGCGTTCCAGATTCCTTTTGAATCAGTAACGCCGGAAGCAAGATAGCCTGTTTCAATGCTGTAAAGATTAACGGTGGCATTTGAAACGAACTTTTCCGTGTCTGTTGAAAGCCGTCCGATAACTGTAAGAAGTCTTGCATTTTCTCCGTCAGACTGTTTGGTGTTGTTAATTGTAAGAACTGTTGGAGATGATTCAACCGTGAAATATTCCTGTCCAGAAAACTGACTGCCAAGCAAAAGAGATACGAAGTGACTGCCTGTTGTCAGTTTTCCTATTGTATATTTTTCGCTGAATGCTGTTTTGCCTTTTGCTGAAATATCTTTCCAGAGATTTGAGTCAACATAAATCCCTATTGTCTCGAAATTACTATTTTTGAGGTTGCCGGAGATTGTCATTATGTCTCCGTATTTTACAACGGACGGCACGACAACCAAATTTGCGGAGACTGAACCGCCTGTTCCTCCTCCTCCGGATGTTGTTTCTGTATCTGCGGCAATTTTTTTGACATATTCAAGAGCCGCAAGTGCTTGTGAGGTATCAAGATTATATAATGAGGCAATGTCAGTCATCGTCTTTGACGAGCCTTCATAAGTTGAGGCTGTGAGTTGTATTTCTTTTGAGAGGAGAAGGACTTCTCTTGCGATACTGTTGAGAAGTTCCTGATTTCCCAAATTCTCCGAAGCAGTCTGTTTCAAGTCCTCAATTTTTTTGATGTTCTCGTTTAGGATACTCATCGAAATTTGCATATTGGAAGATGACTGAACGAAATCGTTGATATCCGTGTTTGATAGTTTTAATTTTCCCGAATTGGTTTTGAGACGGCTTAAGAGACTGCCGTATGTATTCAGTTCCTTTTCTGAATATTCAAAATCCTTGGAATCAATTTCTATAACAACTCCGTTTGTCTGCGCAAGAAGTTCTTCCATCAGCGGAAGAATTGTTGCCGACTCTTCTGTTGTCATGACGCCGATGACCGACGGGTCTTTGTTATTATCCGAGAATGCGGTTTTCTGCGCGTCGTATAAAACGGTATTTCCGGCAAATGTCAGAAGCACAGCTAATAAAACTATAACGCCTACTGCAAGTATTCCGGGAATTAACGCTTTGTACTTCATGGTGCGATAATGTTGATGATTTTAATAATTATGATTACTCCAAATATTATGACGCCTGTTGAGAGCATCATAAACTGGTATGTTCTCCATCTCGGTCGAAGCGTGGATAACGATATGAATTCTGTGATTATCAGCGCGCCTATTAACCAGAGGACAAAAAATATTTCTATGTTGATGATTCGTGAGAGAATCATGATTACAGCCACTGCACACATCCAGCCTACAAGTATGCCCGATGCTAATATTGTTTTCCCAGCAGCCATTTCTTTTTAATGGGTTGTATATGAAATAATAGTTTGTGTTTATGATGTTTGGGTCTCGCTTTCGTTTA
>JAUNXW010000064.1 GCA_030539595.1 Methanocorpusculum sp.
GTCAGATTACCCTGCAATAATCGACGCGCTCAAAACCGGCGAAATCTCATATGACATGAGACTCAAACTCGCGGCAAAAGCGTTCACAAGAACAGCCGCCTACGACGGACTAATTTCAAATTACCTGAACTCGCTCGATTCAGAATTCCCGTCAACCTACACTTTCCAGTTTGGAAACTGCCGTCCTCTTCGATACGGAGAAAACCCGCATCAAAAAGCAGCCGTTTACGGAGTTCATGGAATTGCTGGACAGACCTCGCTTCAGGGCAAGGAAATGTCTTACAACAATTATCTTGATGTAAACGCCGCCGTCGGCTTGCTTCGCGACCTCAAAGACTACGGATATGCTACGGTTATCGTAAAACATAACAATCCGTGCGGTGTTGCAATAGGTTCAACACAGCTTGAATCATACATCAAAGCAAGAGATGTTGACCCTGTTTCAGCCTACGGTTCTATCGTTGCGATGAGCAAAGAAGTTGACGCAAATGTCGCAAAAGAAATCTGCTCAACATTTGTTGAAGTGTTAATTGCTCCGTCGTTTACAAAAGAAGCGCTTGAGCTGATGAAGAAAAAAGAAAACATGCGTGTTTTAATCCTACCTGAAGAAGTTGAGGCTGATGAAGTCAGAACTATTGACGGTGGTATTTTGGTTCAGAGAACTCCAAAGCACGAAGAGGACTGGACTGTTGTTACAAAACGCGCACCTACGGAAGATGAGACGAAAGCCCTCAAACTCGCATGGATTGTTGCTAAATACGCAAAGAGTAATGCGATAATTTACGCAAACAAATCCGAGACCGTTGGAATCGGTGTAGGTCAGATGAACCGTGTGAACTCTGCTCAGATTGCTGTAATGAAAGCAGGAGAGTTTGGAAGAACAATGAAAGACACAGTTGTTGCTTCCGACGCTTTCTTACCGTTCCCGGACACTCTCGAAGTCGCAGCTGCAGCAGGTGCAACAGCACTTATTCAGCCCGGAGGCTCAATAAGAGACGACCTTGTTGTTCAGAAGGCTGACGAGCTCGGTGTTGCTATGGTTTACACCGGAACAAGACATTTCAGACACTGAAATTATATTCTATTTTTTTGCAGTTTGTTGATCTAATAGTCGAACAATAAAAAATGATTGAACTTTTAAAATTCCAATATTACAACAATACCATCATCAAAATCTTGTCCAACGGACTTTTTCACAATTGGACAAACTCCGGTTGGTCTTATCTTAGTTCGGAAGATAAAAAAAATATTACCCTGCCGTAAGTTTAAAGACCGTAAAACCCACAGCAATCGCAACCGCAGCACAGACAATAATTATTGGGACAATTTTATCTGCCATAATCAAAGACTCCGCATCAGCGTTGGAATTTCACGAATAAGCCACGGATTTGACTTGACAATCTTAAGAAGCAAGTTCTTCACATTAATCTCATCCAAATCCAAGTCGGTCATCGAATGGAACAGCGAATTTAATTTTGCATCGTCGAGTGTAATAAACACCTCTTTAACCGCATAATTTCTTATAAGGGCTATACCCATCGGACTCATGCGCCATTTTCTTTCATAAGCTGAAAGTGCGGTTTTTGAAGTGTCTCCGGATTTTATTGCTTCCGCGGCTGTCTCACCCGCAAGTTTTCCCGAATACATTGCATTGTAAATTCCTCCGCCGGTAATCGGGTCAGAAAGTCTCGCGGCGTCTCCTGCTATCAGCAGATTATCTGCACAGGTTGATTCAAGAGGTTTGCAGACAGAAACTCCTCCGACAATAAGCTCGGTGATTTTTCCGTTTTGGAAATTCTCTTTTACAAATTTGTCAAGATAGTCGCGTGCTCTGTGTCCTTCGCCCGATTTTGTTCCGGCAATTCCAATCCCCACATTCGCACAGCGTTTTCCTTTGGGAAAAACCCAGATATATCCAAGAGGGGCATTTGCAGCGGAAACATGGAACTGTGCGGTTGTTTCATCAATATCTATATCGTTTATTATATATTGTGCACATGTTTCAAGTTCGCCTAACGGAACTGTTGTATTGATTCCCGCCCATTTTGCAAATTTGGATTCAACACCGTCTGCGGCAATAATTATTTTTGCCCTGACTTCATGGGTAATACCGTGCTGCTGAATAACAGCACCCTGAAGTTTTCCGTTGATTATTATAGGAGCTGACGCTCTTGCGTGAACCTGAACCTCAGCTCCGGCTTCAACTGCTTTCCAGACAAGTTCGCGGTCAAAGATTTTTCTGTCAAGAACATATCCGAGTGCTTCATCTGAACTGTTTTTCTTTAATGTGAATTTTGAGCCGTCTGGTCCTGCAATAAATGCACCTTTGAGTTCTGCGCAAATCCATTTTTTGTCAGGTTCTATGAATTCGCAAAGCCCCTGTTTCCCGATTCCTTCGGCGCATCTGACAGGAACTCCAATAGCCGGACGCTTTTCTATTAAGAGAACCGATAGACCTGCTTCTGCTGCGGTTTTTGCGGCAGTTGCTCCGGCAGGTCCTCCGCCTATAACCAATACATCGTATGAGTCTTTCATTTTTACACCCTGAAAAGAGGCTGTGCTTTTTTGATTTCCTCTGCAGAAGCGGTTTCTTCCTGATGAATTGCACCTAATGGACAGACGGTTTCACAGATTCTGCATCTGCTTCTGCAAAGCGTTTCGTCAACGGATAAGTATGCGTCAATTAGTTCAAGCGCTCCGTGAGGACATACTGAAACACACGCACCGCAGTATGCGCAGACGTCTCTTTTGATATTTATCATTTGTATAGTATTGGATTTGGATTAGTAATATGTTATTGGTAGATTGTATGCTCAGTCGGTAAGTGGGTTTGTAAGGTCTGATAATAGGTAATTATATTTATCGTCAATACAAAAGTTGTAATGTTTCTTGAATCGTGATTTTATCGATTCAAATTATGTGTATTGTTTGGATGATGTAAAATGAAAGAGATATGTCTTAAGTTGATTTTAGTTGCTGTTTTGATTGCTGCTGTGATATTTATCAGCGCAGGATCTGCAGTAACTCTTTTTCCGTATACAAATGTTACTGCACAGGACTCCAATCTTACCGCAGGACAGACACTATATCTTATAGCAGCCCCGAACACAGTAATCAAACTGCTTGGCAATGAAGGTCTGACATACTTCACAGATGAAAATCTGACTGCAGGTACATATTCATTAGACGCAGGAGGTACTCGCGGAAACTATATTGTATCATATCCTGATGTAAAAATTGATATTTTTCAGTACAACAGCACAAGCGTGATTATAAACGGAAAAACTGTGTCATCACGTTCAGGTCTTAACTTTACAATTACAGAAATTGTTGATGGTTATAATGCAAGTTCATTGGAATTTATAACACCTGCAGGCGGTAAAACCTATTACTTAGGGGATGTTAATTCTTCTGATGCTGCAAACTGGAACGCAAATCATACAACATTTACTGTAAACACATTATCTGAAAATAATGTTAGTGCAGGCACATGGAAAGTCAATGCAAGAGTAACGGGAAGATTCATAGATAAATCAACATTAATTCCTGAGATATTCACATATAAAAGTGCAAGCAATGTTTCATTCACAGTAGCACCCACAATATATTCAATCTCTGCAGATAAGGATGAAATAATTCGCGGGAACTCGTTCCTTGTAACAATAACCGGTGAACCCGGAGATAATGTTACAGTAACATATGACACCGCCGCACTAAAAGTACCCACAGGACAATCAGATGTTTACGAGACTGCAGACGGATTCTATGTAATACTTGGAAGTAGCGGTTCGAATACAATTCAGTTTGATACCGATTTTAATACAATTGAGAAAGGCTACAAGATAATAGCCAATTTTTCAAAATCAGGCTCAGTGAAATCCGCAAGAATAATAGTTGGAAAAGGTACGATTACAATCGTATCCGCCGAAGATTATTACTACATCGGAAACGAAGTAACATTCAGCGGAACCAACACAGATACAGATTACGTTTATCTCTACATTAAAGGCGCGAACAAACCGCTTCAGGAAATTCCTGCAGCTGATGGATACGTAAACCCTGTCGCTGTAGATATTAACAACACATGGGAGAAATCATTTACATTTGCAAATAAGTTTGATGCAGGCACATACACTATTTACGCTGCTGCAGAAAATTATACAGTTGTAAATCATCTGGTGCAAACCTTAACCGAATCGGAGAGAAATTATCTTTATGCAACTGTAGCAGTAACATTAAAACAGCCTTATCTTAAGGCAAAACTAAAATCAATATCTGTTAAATCCGGTGAAAATATTAATGTGACAGGCATTGCGGAAGGTACACCGGGAAATCTTATCTATTATGTATTTGGAGATTCATTCTATGAATACGGAATTATCACACCCGAATCATCAGGTGTCTTTTCTAAAAATATTTCAACGGAAAATCTTTCAAAAGGAAAATACTTCCTTGTTGTTCAGCATCCAATGTATGATAAACTCTTCAACGTTCAGCCTGGAGACTTTAACGACGTACACTGGATTTTCAACGGCACTTCAATAGCCGAACCGTTATTGTTCAACACAAGCGGTTCAGAATTTGACCTATATTCATATGCCACAGATAACCAGAATCGTTTAATATACAGAGATTATATTTCAAATATTCTCAATCGCAATGAAGGAAAAGCAGCTCAGGCTTTATGCAATTTAATTGATGAAGAATACGTTGATGATATCTATAAATTAACGGTATTTATTGTTGAGGACAATCCAGGAGATACAATTCTTATTACGGATCTTAAAAAAGAAGATTTGGGCACTTATGTCAGTACAGGTAATAGACAGTATAGTGGTATCGTATTATCCGGAATTAATACAGTTTCAGATTATGTACATTTATACATGAGTTATCCAAACGGAACTACTCAATTAATATCCAAATCACCGTTTAAAGTTAATGAAGAATATTTCTGGACAACAGAGGATACAAATTGGACTGATAGTATTGACTGGACAGGAAAAACCAATAACATAAGTAACCCCAATTATGTATATGTTGATGACTTCTCAGAAGTGGGTGAGTATGCGGTATATGCTGTTGCTGGAGACCTCAATCCACATGCTGTTTCTGAGATTACCAAGTATAAACACGATATTGAAAAAATTAATATTTCAATAAATATTGATTTCCCTCTCTATTCTGTATCACACGGAGATACATTAAACATCACAGGTAAATCATTAGGTTCGGACGAGGTAATCTGCTATGTTTTCGGAACAAATTATTTCAAATCCTCAGCAGCTTCGATTGATAATAACAATAGCTTCTCAATTAAAATTCCAACGGCTAATTTATCAAAAGGACAATATTTTGTTGTTGTTCAAAACAAAGGTAAAGACGGCGCATTCAATGTTCAGCAGGGTTCATTTAATTCCGAAAGGGATCTTGTGATTTACAATGGTACTGCATATCATCCTTTTGCAAAATCAGCGTCGGATTATGACATCTATTCTTTTGCCACATTATCTAACGGTGATTTGGTATACAGAGACTACATATCAAACATTAATTCACGACAGGCAGCAAATGCAGCTCAGGCTGTTTGTGATTTAATCAGCGAAGAGTATATTGATGATAATTATGCAAGATGTATATTTGTTATAGATAATGAGACCATCCTAATAAATACAAAATCATATAATTATGATGTGAATTATTGGGATTCTCACAGTTTTAAGATATCGGGTATAAACACAATTTCAGATTATGTGTATTTATTCCTAAAATATCCTGACGGTTCAACAAAACTGATATCAGATGAACCTATAGGAGTTTCGTGGGATAAATCATGGTCTTATTCAGAAAACTGCTGTGATTATTTCTCACAATTAGGGACATATAATATTTATGCGGTTGCAGGAAATCAGACAGTTCCGTCAGTTTCAGAAATCTCATCGGATAAATCGGATAATGAAACTATTGACATCGCAGTGCTTATAGATGAACATCTATCAGTCTATGCAAAAGGCGACAAGGTTAGAATCTCAGGACGGGCGGATGGAACACCGAATAATCTCATATGTTATATTTTTGGAACCAACTACTTTGATTACAATACAATTGTTCCGGAAAATAACGGAACATATCTTATAGATATTGAAACATACAATCTTGCAGCCGGTCAATATTTTGTGGTTGTTCAGCATCCGATGAATGACAATCTTTTCAATGTTCAACCCGGAACATTTTCAGCAAACCAGATATTGAAGATTAGCAACGAAACAGGATATGCGGACTTTAACAAGAATAATGCAAAGAGAGACATATACTCATTCGCAACATTAAATGATGATAAAATTACCGGAGGTGATGACTGGCTGATTTACAGGGATTACATCTCAAACATTAATACACGTCAGACAGCAAACGCCGTGTGGGCTGTTTGTGACTTAATCAACGAAGAATACGTTGATGATAACTATGCAAAGTCAGAATTTATAGTCGCAAACGCATATATTACAATCAATTCAATTGCAGACCAGAATCTTAATTCAACGTTCACAGTCTCGGGAACAACGAATGTTAAAGCCGGTGAAACTGTAAACATTGAAATAATATCTACAAAATTAATGTCAGAGCCAAAAGCTAATCTGACCAATGAATCATATCTTGTTCAGACCTCTAAAGTTGAAGCAGGTTCAAACGGTGTTAATACTTATTCAGCAGTCTTAAACGGATCAATACTCGCAATAGATGACACATATACTGCCGTAGCAACAATCGTAAGATCAACACCATCCGATGATCTTAAGGTCACAACAACGTTCAACATCGGTCAGGGCACTGTAATAACAGAATTGAATACAACTGCAATGGGTGACACAATTGTAATTGACGGTAAAGTAGATTATATTCCGGATTATCTTATCTACTATGTCTTTGGAACAAATTATTTTGATTACGATACGGTTGTTCCTGAAAATAACGGAGCATATTCAATAGAAATTGAGACATACAACCTTGCAACAGGTAAGTATTTCGTCGTCATTCAAAACCCAATGAATGACGGTTTATTTAATGTTCAGCCTGGCGACATCTCCGGCAGATATTATATCATCAACGGCACTGATTATAATTCATTTAGAAAATCGGGAAGTAAATATGACATATACTCATTTGATACGGTAAAAGACGGTACATACAATAAATTAGTCTACAGAAATAACATTTCAAATATTAATTCACGTCAGACAATAGATGCTGTTCAGGCTGTTTGTGATTTAATTGATTCAGATTATGTTGACGATACTTATGTTAAGTTTGATTACACAATAGCAAACCCATACTTTACAATAAATACTATTGCCGACCATACACAAGGGGCTAATTTCACTGTTTCTGGCACTACTAATGTCAAAGCAGGTGAGACAGTAATAATTGATGTAATATCTACCAGATTCCAGGTTGAACCAAAAGCAGCTATTCAATCTAATTCATACCTTGTTAAGACAGCCAAAGTTGAAACAAATTCAAACGGTGTTAATACTTATTCGGCATCATTTGATGGAACACCGTTAAAAGCTGATGCATACACTGCAATTGCAACAATCACAAGACCATCGTCAGCGTATGATCTTAAGGTTTCAACCACATTCAATATTGTTAACGGTTCTGTGCCTGCAATAATTAATTCTCAGGAAGAAAACCCAATTCAAGAGATTGTTCTTGTCTTAAGTGAAGTGACAGGAACGCCCTCAATATCAATAAAGAACGAAACTTCAGAAGCAATCACAGGATACAATGTCCTCAAAAATCTTAACATCACCTTAAACAACGCAAAAGGCGGAGGCTGGATTAGTCTAACTCTTACAAACGATGAAATAAAATCCGTTACAGGAGGTTATCTGATGCCTGAAAATATCCGTATCCTGCATAAATCGGCAGGCTTATGGACAGAGTTATCACCTGTAACATACACTGTCAACGCAACCGGCGGTTATGACTTCTCTGCGTTCACGCCTTCATTCTCACCGTTTGCAATAGCAGGAAGAACATATACTCCGCCTGCAACAGATTATCCTGACGATGAATACACACCAGAACCAATATCACCGCCTACAGTCGTTCCCATAGTAACAGCGGTTGTAACAGCCACCGCAACCGCTACAGCAACGCCGACATCAACTCCCACCGCAACACCCACACTTACACCAACGCCTACATTAACTCCAACACCGACTCCGACGGTAACAGTAACAGCTACAACCACTGCAACTCAGACCGCGTCATCAACATCCACTGCAGCATCAACAGCAACTCAGGCTCCGACAGAAACGACAACACAGACGCCGTCCGAATCTCAG
>JAUNXW010000214.1 GCA_030539595.1 Methanocorpusculum sp.
AGTTTAACTTCTGAGGTCTTGACAAGGTTTTCGAATGCGTCTTCAACAACGATTGCCGCGTCGCCTTCGAATTTGTGTCCGCGGGCTGCTACAAGTGTTGTGTTTACAGTTGCTGCGATTGCTGAGCGGATTGCCTTTGCCTTCTCTTTCTTGTTAATCTTTTCGATAATGACTTTCTCTACTTTCGGTGCGTGTGCCGGGTGTCCGCCTTTGGTCTGCGGGACTTTTGCTCCGCGGCTTCCGTTCTTTATACGCGGAATCTTTGACTCACCGCGTTTTGAACCCCAGCCTTCTGCGGATGTTCTCATACCTGCGTATGGGTCTGCTCCGTAAGCCTGATACTGTTCGCTCTGGTAAGCAAGGACTGCTCTTTTGATAAGGTCGGGGCGGTATTCTTCATTGAAAACTGCCGGAAGTTCAATCTCGTGGAGGACTGAACCGTTAATTGCTTTTACATTTGCTTTCATCGGTCATTCACCCCTGTTTGCTCTGAAGACTGACATATTCTACAACCGGTGTCATTATCTGTTTCTGCTGTCCCTTGCGGGTTGCCGAGCGGATTCTGACGAGTCTCTTTGCGGGTCCCGGGATACTGCCTTTAATTAAAACGTAGTTTCCGCGTACAAGACCATAGTGAAGGAATCCTCCTGCCGGGTTGATTTCCTCAGGGTTGTTTCCGATTTTAATAATTCTCTTGTTGAAATCGGTTCTCTGGTGGAATCCTGTCTGACCTGGCATTGGAACCTGCCATCTTACGTGGTGAGGGTGCCATGGACCGAGCGTTCCGATGTGTCTTGTCTTTTTACATCTTGAGTGCTTTCTCTTACGAAGCGAGATACCGAATCTCTTTACAGCTCCCTGGAATCCTTTTCCTTTGGTGATTCCGGTGATGTCTGCGAACTGACCGTCTGCAAGGATGGTGTTCATGTCGATATCTTTGCCTAAAATAGAGAGAGCATATGCAAAGCGTGCTTCCGCTGTTTCTCCTGCGATGCGGATTTCCATTAAGTCAGGGACTTTCTTTGGAATACCGGTTACATCGGCGGGTTTGGTGTACATTAAAACCATAACTTCTGCAACATCTGCAATTGCCGCGTTGATTTTTTCTGTGGCTTTTGCTGCGTTGTTTACTTTGGCTTTAGTGATTCTGCCTGTTAAGGCTTCAAGGTTGTCTGCCCAGACTTCTGTAAGCGGGTGTTTTCCGTATGTGTCTTTTACATATACACGGATTGCAGCTACGGTCATTGGCGGAATTTCAATTACGGTAACCGGTACCATAATTTCCTTGCCTTCGGTCGGACTCTTTTTGCGGTCATCAATCATGATGACGTGAGTCATACCGGCTTTGTAGCCTGCAAAGCCCTGAAGCATCGGCTGTCCTGAGTATTCAGGCCAGGACTGGTACTTGGGTACTATTCCTTTCGCCCTTTTTCTCGGATAGAATGCGAGCGACCCTGCTCTGGGTCTTCCTGTTCTCATTGTTTAATCAATCCTTTTGCGCCGCGTTTGTATATTTCAACAAAGAGGCGGCTTTTCTGCTGCGGTTGTCATCATTTGATTGACAGCCTATCTTTCACCGTCGGCTTTCTTATTTGAAATCGACCAACGGGACACATTTGTCAGCCGCTGCATTTTCTGCAGCGAACGGAAAGACGGGATTTGATGATCCTTTTGGATATCCTGTTTTTTCTGACTGTCTCAGGCTTTCGCCTTTGATATTTGAAAGCACGTCTGCTTTACAAAGTTGTGTCAGTTTTTACCCGACGCAGTTTTTACTGCGCGCTGTGTTACAGCTTTAATTCTTCCAAGTCTCACGAAAGAGAACCTGACATTAACGCGTTCCAATTTATTGGACGGGCACATCATAGACGTTCGCCCTGCGCGTCTTATCAGACCTACGTTAGGTCTTAATTCCTGCCGCGGTTGCCCGCTCAGGATTTCACAATTACTTGCCCATGCATAAGCATTGGGTTTGTACCTACTGGATATCCTCAGTCAGCAGAACATTAGTTTCGCTGATATCAGCCTTTTAATGAAGGCTCCTATATTATTAGTTAGATTAGATAATAAAATGTTGCATTGAAAAATTCTGATTCCGGGAACTTGTCCAACAGTGATTAAATCCGTTGGACAAGATTTAGATTAAGTTTTAGGTTA
>JAUNXW010000065.1 GCA_030539595.1 Methanocorpusculum sp.
ATCGATTATGTCGGGTGAGGCTCATGGAAAAGAAAATCAGAGGCATGCTCTACAAGTTTCTGGCTGATATTTTCAGACTGCTTCTTGAAACGGTAGAAAAGCACCTCAAAAAAAGCTGAGCGGGAAAAAACCCGCACAGCTGTTTTTTTAACTCACAAAAAATCCGCACACGATAAAACTGCGCGGGCTTGACACGCGGAAAACTCAAGAGCCTTTTTATTATAGACACATTATTTTATCTGAGTTCCGGCAGCTTTGCCCGACCTCACAATCGGTTTGACAAAAGAAATCCTATTCAAATATACCCAATAGGAAATCCCAAAAGCCCGCTAATAACAACTATAAGAAACACAACAGCTCCTATAACCGGCAGATGAATCAGATAAATCTGAAGCGGATACTTCCCCACAACAGCAAGTGCTTTGGCGACAGAATTTGCCTTTGGGAGACTGAATCTCCTAAACCCGTGCGGATAAAAAACAGAGCCGAGCCCAACTCCCAAAAGCATCACACCCAGCCACTTAACAAACGGAAAATAATCACGCGGCATAAACCCGTCAGGAAGAATACCAAACGGCATTAAAAATGCAGGTCCTGAAAGCGTCTCAAGAAACAGCCCCAGAATAAATATCAGAACAGCCGGTATAAAATTCCATTTACCGAAACGAAGGAACGGGATTGAAATCAGCATACAAACCCCCATCATCTGAAGGAAATTGAAATACATATACCGTCCGTCTCCTATAAAAAAATAAATCAGAACAGAACAAATCACAGCAACAGCAACACCGATTATAATAATTTCAACGGCTCTCTTAACTATCGCAAGATAATAATCCTTACGCGGCTTATCAGCCATCCTTGCATGGCGAAGAACAAGAGCCATACCCGAAATAATTACAAAAATTGCCGTACCGAACTCAATATAACTGCATACCCAAACCCACACACTTCCGTCGATTATATGAAACACGCTGAGGATAAATATCGTGTGAAAAAAAATCATCCCGATTAACGATATGCCGCGAACAGCATCTATCTCCCAGTAGCGTTCTTTCAAAGGCGTGACCGCAGGCTCAACCATTCATAAAATGTATGGGCTGTAAGAGTATGTAGTTTTTTAATCGCAGTTCAGTAAAAAAAATAAATTATAATTTGGAAACCAAATCGCGAAGAACAGCTTCCGGGTCTTTGGCTTTGACAACACCCGACGCTAAAAGAACTCCGTCTGCTCCGAGGTCTACGGACGTCTTAACGCATTCGCCCGTCTGGATACCTGCACCGCAGAGGACTTTTACGTTTTTGTTAATGTTTTTAACAGCGTCAACAGACTTTCTGATGATTTCAGGGTCTGCCTTTGCAACAGAAATCCCCGAACCGATTAACTCGGGCGGCTCAATCGCGACATAAGTCGGCGCAAACACAGCTGCAGCAGCAGAAACTCCCACATTATTTGTACAGACAACACTTTCCAGATTATTAAACTTAGCCGCCTCAACACAGGCTTCTATATCAGCTATCGTGAGCCTGCGCTCGGAATGGTTAATCAAAGAACCTGTACATCCCGCTGCACGAACCGTAAACGCAGGAATTCTTCCGGTAAACGCTCCCTCAACCGCGTCAATATGCTGGGCATAAACTGGTATCTCATAATGTTTGCAGAACGGATGAAGCTCCGTAAACTGCGGAGCAACACCTATTGTAACTCCGCTTTCCTGCATCACAAGCTCCGCCGCGGATGCAATTTGTCCCGCGTTGTTTCCCGCACCTTCGCGGTATGATTTGAAATTTATAAGAATTAACGGTGACGTCATTATTTTTTCTTCACCTGCAGCACATCGCCCAGAGTTGTTGCCGCAGCTCCGCCGACCTGAATTTTTTCTTCTCCGTCGCCTTTATCGATTAAAACGATATCAAGCTCCTTCTCAAGTTTCTTACATTCTGCATCCGTTGGGGCACGCTCTCCGCGTTCGAGTTTCTTGATATCCCCTTCCTGCATCTTAAGGATAAAAGCAAGGTCTTTCTGGGTAAATCCTTTCGCCTGTCTTGCCGCTGCAATCTTTTTTGCGTAATCGTCCACGACCTCTCCTTCGATGAAATCAAAGACGTCACGCTTTCTGTATGCATTGTTTGACGAAGGCTGACCCGCAAATACTCTTGCCTGGGTTGGTATCTGTTTTCCAAACGAGGTCTGCTTTGCACGCGGAGCCTGAACTTCGGTTCCGAGTTTTGCACATTTTTCACAGACCTTCATCGGCTTTGCGCCTGCTATGGATACGAGTTTGACGCCTTTTGAAATCGGTGCGCCGCATAACTCACAATATTCTGTCTGCATTATATATCTGTATTATAATTTCGTTCTTAATCCCATTAACACTTTCTTTATGGGCAGTTTTTAATGGTGTTTGTCCAATGCGGAAACCTTTAGGTTTCTTAGCCGAGGCGAGATGCTTTAGCATCTTTAGCTTAGCAAACAGAATGTTTGCGCATCAGGTGGAACACTTGCGAATCGTCATATACTACTATATAAATATTAGATTACACGATTGGACAAACTCTATCTAATAAATATGATTTTACCAAACCGCTTAACATTGTAATCTCCAAACGTAATGATTTTAAACCATTACGATATATTATCTCATCAAGCGGCAGAAACACAACTGTCGTAAAAATAACAAAACGAGAATAAAAAATATGGCGCAAAAAGAATCACAAAAGGTAAACAGAAACCTGATTACAGAAATCTCAAGCAAGAATGTAATCTCGGTTCCGCCCACCATGAGGATCATCGAAGGAATTCAGATGATGTCACGGCACAATTTCAGGAGACTGCCCATAACCGACGCCGGCACAAAAAAACTCATTGGAATTGTAACGCTTACCGATGTGATAGACATGATGGGCGGCGGAAACCGCTACAACCTTATCGCAGTAAAACACAAAGGCAGCCTTTTGTCTGCACTCAATGATAACCTGCGTGAGATTGCAACCGAAAACGTCACGGGATTTTCCGCAAACACCACCATAAAGGATGCGGCAAAAATTCTTGTTGAGTCGGGACACGGAGGATTTCCGATTCTGAAATCCGACAACACCCTTGAAGGCATTGTCACGGAATACGACATCATCAAAAGACTTGCATGTCAAAATTCCGACCTCTGCGTATCCGATGTTATGACGAAAAATCCTCAGGTAATCAGTCCCGATATGCAGATAAGCAAAGTGACCAAGATAATTGTTGCCCACGGCTACAGGAGACTTCCCGTCGTTAAAGACAACATTTTAATCGGAATAGTTACTGCTACAGATATTATGGGATACATAGGAAAAGGAAAAATATTTTCCTCAATGCAGAGCGGAACTGTTGACGAAATTCTGAATCTGCCCGTAAGAGACATTATGACCGCAGCGGACTTAAGAACTGTGTCTCCGGAACTTTCGGTGACCGACGCGGCAAAAGAAATGATTACAAACGGTGTCGGTGCGTTTCCGGTAATCAGCGGCAACAGAATTGCGGGAATCGTAACAGAGTTCGACCTTGTAAAAGCACTCGCAAAAGAATTCTAAACCGGGGGTGCACACAGCAGCGCCCAAAAAAAATAATTGTGTGATTTGCTGTGTGCAAAAATTCAAAAATTTCCGCAGAATACGGACTGCGGAACAAAATCTGTACGAATCTGAACAAAGAACAAATTTCTATAGGAGGAATAAAAAATGTCCAGTAAATTATCAGTAAAGGATGTAATGTCCAAGCCCGTATCGATAGCAAAATCCGCACTAATACCCGAAGCACTTTCAAAGATGCTTGAAAACGGTATTGACCCTATTGTTGTTACAAACGACAGAGTAGTTGTGGGAACTGCATCCAGAAGAACAATTGCAGAGAAGATGGGCAGTAAAAAAACAGGCAACATACCGGCATCGCAGATTCGTGTCGCAAGCGTTACCAAAGAGGACTTTACTTCTGTTTATCAGGATCAGGATGTGGAACTGCTTGTTCCTCTCCTCCAGAGATACAAGATTGTTGTTGTTTGGGACGAAGAGCACAGACTTATCGGTCAGGTTACCAAAGGTGACTTACTGAAAGTCATGAAACCTGAAGGGGGCATCGAAAATATCATTGAGATTGCTCCAAAAATCAGCGCAGAAGACAGGGTTGTTCAGCTTCACCGAAGAATGGTTAACAACGGTTCAACCCGTTTTGTTGTGATGAGCGATAACAAACCTGTCGGTATCGTAACCGAAACAGACATTGCCAAAGTGCTTGTTAAAATGAAGAACGAAATCGACAAGCACTTCGAAAACGCGCTGAGAAATGTTACTGCAGGAGACATTATGTCTTCGCCGATTGTTTCCGTTTCCGCAAAAACACCTGTTGCGGATATTGTAAATACAATGATTAAGAAAAATATCAGTACTATCCCTGTTGAAGACGGCGGAAAAGTAATCGGGCTTGTTACAAGGAAATCTCTTGTTAACGCCCTCTAATTTTTTTAAACTTCAATCAGTTTGTATTCAGCCTTTCCAAGCGACATTTCTTCCGCGTAACTGAACTGCAGTTTTGGATTTGTTCCGGGCCACACTCTTGTGAATTTTTCTTCGCCTGCGTGGTGATGATCGGGCAGAAGACTTCCTATTACGCCTTCCGTGCCGTTGACCAAATCATAGCAGGCTTTATCAAGTGCAACAGGGTCACGCGAGGCAAGAATTCCTATGTCGGGAACAATGGGGACATCGTTCCACGGAGTACAGTCGCAGTGCGGGGTGATGTTGTTCAGGAAATTAATATAGAATGCTTTGCCTGTTTTGTTCGCGACAGCACCTGCTGCGTATTCAACCATTCTTTCAATAAATACAACTCCGTCGTCCTGCCAGTCAAGGTCAATCGCTCTCTGCGGGCAGGTATTCATGCACATCAGACATCCGATGCAGTGGTCAGTGTCGATTTCTATTGATTTTCCGGCAAGGTTTATGCAGAACTCGGGACATGCATTAATGCACGCACCGCAGGTTATACACTTGTCCTCA
This sequence comes from Methanocorpusculum sp., assembly GCA_030539595.1. GTDB lineage: Archaea > Halobacteriota > Methanomicrobia > Methanomicrobiales > Methanocorpusculaceae > Methanocorpusculum. The sequence continues at coordinate 5,032 of JAUNXW010000065.1, forward strand.
AGTATTAGAGGTCTTGTTGTGTGCTGTTCGCGTTTACCTTCATTTGCCGCGCAGCCCATCCCGAGATTTTTAAGCGCTCCGCCGAACCCTGCGACCTCGTGACCTTTGAAATGTGAAACCACAACAAGGCTGTCTGCTGCGACAATATCGGAGGCAATCTTGACATTTTCGAAATGTTTTCCGTAGACTGCCTGTTCTTTATAATTCTGACCTTTAAGTCCGTCGGCAATTATTACGGGGCAGTCTACTACAGGATAACAGAATCCGTGTTTTGCGGCTGTTGTCAGATGGTCTACGGAGTTTCTTCTGCCGCCAAGATATAGTGTATTTGCATCGGTTAAAAAAGGCTTTGCCCCTGTTTTTTTAATTTCGTCGACGATTGAAGCAATCTGAACCGCGTTTACAAATGCATCGTTTCCGAGTTCTCCGAAGTGGACTTTTACAGCCGTCAGGTCTCCTGCCGATACCATATTTTCAAGACCGCCGGCTGTGCACAGAACTTTGATTTTATTTTCCGTATTTCTCTCTTTGGACAGCGCTCCAAATCTTGCTATGTAGACTTCTTCCATACAAGTTAATAGGATTTATTGACTGATATTACTTTTCAGCCTGTTTCACACCAGACGATGCGAAATAGACACCGGCTGTCATTATAACCAGTGCAATGATGAACACAAGAGACGGCAGTTCTCTGAAAATAATTAATGAAAACCCAACACCCAAAAATGGAGCAACCGCATAATAGGTGCTCGTTTTTGCCGCTCCAAGACTTCTCTGGGCATATACATAGAAGAAAATGCTTAGCCCGTAGGAAACAAATCCGAGTATCAGAACAAGTATGCAGAATATTAACTGAGGCATTGCCTCTCCCGCAAAAAGAGCAATTGCCAACGCTCCAAGCCCTGAAAATATACCTTTTATTAATACTATCTCAAGCGGGTCTTTGCCTGATATCATTTTGGTGCAGTTATTTTCAAATCCCCAGAAGATACATGCGGCTATTACAAAAAATGACCCGACCGAAAATGTTATTGTACTGAAATCCTCAACCGAGAGAAGTATACTTGCAGCAGTCACCAGAAGAATGGCAAACCAGAGCCGTTTTGAGATGACCTCCTTAAAAATCATAAGAGCGATTACGGATGTTGCCACGATTTCAAAATTATTCAATAAAGATGCGTTTGATGCTGTTGTCATCGTGAGTCCTAACATCAGAGATATGGGGGCTGCGATATCGAGAAAAATCATTGCGAGAACATAGGGCATATCCTTTTTTGAAAGATGCATCTCTTTAGTCTGCGTTCTGAAAACTTTTTTTAGAATCCAGATAAAAATCATCCCAATCCCCGCTCCAAGATACAAAAATGCAGCCATCATCATAGGGGGCACGTCGTTTAGGAACAGTTTTGAAAATGGAGTACTGAGAGCAAAAAGTGCTGCGGCAAGTATTGCACAAAACACCGCTCCTTTGTAACCGCTCTTAATCGATTCCGTCATTGTGAATGATTAATGGTAATAAATCAAAGACTATAAGATTATCTTAAATGGTAATTTCTTGTAGCAAGATTTTAGAAATCAATCAGACGTCATTTGCCGTTTTCAAAAATCAGTCAACGGGTTATAATACGTTTATTAAAATCATCTTATCGAAAAAAATACGCGCATATTATAAATTCAGAAAAAGAGATGTTAATCTCTTTAGTTAATCACAGCAATTGTGATTGTCAGAACAGTTGCGAACGTTACCCATAATATGTATGGAATAATCAAATATCCTGCGGTCTTTCTGATTTTGTAAAACAGATAAAGCATCACGGCAATTACAATCCAGAGGATTACAATTTCAACGGCGGCTGCGGTAAGCAGATGCCAGCCGAAGAAAAGGTAAGACCACAGGACATTAAGTACAAGTTGTACTGCAAAGACGCCTGCGGCAATTTTTACTTCTTTCTTAGACCAGCCTTCGTTGATTACGAATGCGAGAGCCGCACCCATAAGAATGTAGAGGATTGTCCAAACCGGTGCGAAAATCACGGCAGGCGGCTGAAACACCGGTTTGATGAGAGTAACCGCAAACCATGATTCCGGTCCGGTTATTGTTACAAGAGTTCCGAGAAATCCTGCAAACAAAGATACCGCAATAAACGCTGCAAAGTAATACCATTTTGGTATGACAAATTTTTCCGTCATAATTTGTAATGGATATTGAGATGTGATAATTATTGGTATCGCGGTAATTTTAGAGTGCTGAAATAATTGTAATTGTTGTTGGGTTCAGCCTGATTTGACGAATCAGTTTGTCTAAACAAATACAATCTTAAGAGAAATTGCCGATCGATTTGGACATGTTAACGAAAATTTCGTTAACATAATTTTTGGCGGCAGATACACCGATAATAAGCGAAATTTGACAACATAAAACAGTTGATAAAATTATGATTTTAATTAAATCACTACTAAGTCCTGTAAATATTAAAACGCGCACAAATCACCTTTTAACCCAATTCAAGGCAAATAATCAGACTGATTTTTAATCGGTCAAATTTACAATGTCCTAATAGGTTCATGGAAAAGAGTTATTCTCACTGAATGATAAAATAGTTTGATGATTAACAATATTAAAATAATTAATTAATGTAATTAACAAAAGTCATTTTAAGCCCGAATTGAACTCCTTTTGTTTAAGAACATTTATCTATTTTCTTACTCAACAATATCAGTAATCGATTTCGATCGATTAAGGCTGGTGCATATAAGCAATGGCATTTGCAATGCATATCAACATGGAGCGATGTACTGGTTGCAACAACTGTGTAGTTGCATGCCCGGTAAACGCACTCGAACTCTGTACAATAGACCCTGCCACAACAGACAAGATCTATCAGGTTCAAAACGGCAAGGCAGTAAGCCTTGATGTTAAAATGGAACTTTGTGCAGGTTGCGGAGTTTGCGTTGAGGCGTGCCCATACAGTGTTATCAGACTGGTTTCATCGCAGGTTTCCCAGGCGAAAGCCGAAGAAGGAGACCACTAAGGAGAGAGGAAATAAAAATGGCAATGAGCACAATGTTTCCAAAATTCTCTACGAAAGTCGAGGGCGAAACAATCGTAATGGAGCAGAAACTCCTTAAGAAAGTCTCGCACCTTGTATTGAACGTCAACAAATGTACCGGATGCGGTATCTGCGTCGACTCCTGCCCGAAGGAAGCAATCACTTTAGGCATGGTCGGAGCAGTTGTCCGCGGTGCAGTTGCTGAAGGCGCACCTATTGTTGTCGACCCC
>JAUNXW010000066.1 GCA_030539595.1 Methanocorpusculum sp.
CGGATAGATTTTTATTTTACCCTCATCAATCATTTTCTTAGATTTTGAATCGCCGTAAAATCCCAAAACCCACTCTTTAGGTGTTGTCTCATCAATTAAACCGACAACAGCATCACCGTTTTCAAACATATTCTGAGTAACACCGTTTCCTGTCTTCTGCGCGACAGCGTTTCCAACCTTGTAATACGGATTTGAAAAAGTCACTCTGACGCTTCTGTCGTTTGTAATTGTAAGCGCGGAGCAGAACATATCAATTTCACCTTTTTCAACCGCAGAAACTCCCGGACCCCATGAAAGATATCTGTATTCAATATCAAATCCGTTGCGCTCAGCAATCCACTCAATTAATTCAACATCAAATCCTGCGGGCTTTCCGTTTTCATCAAGATAAGCAAAAGGCGGAAAGTCTTTGGTGATTCCCACAACGTATGTATCTTTAGTGATGAAGAACCCGTACTCTTTAGAAATTTTTTCAAATCCGCCCGATACAGTAAAATCTTCAAAGCCAGCATTAAGCATTTCAAGAAGTTCGGTGTTGCCAGATTTTACAGCGGTGGCGTATACTTTTTTGTCGCCGACAGAACCTATGTATTTCAGGGACTCTCTTTCTGTTAATCTGTTTGCAAGCAATATCGAATTGGAAATACATGCACCTGCTCTTGAATCCTCGACATCAACAAGCGCGGCGTCTATTGTAAATCTCTGAAGAATTTTCCCTTCATCAACCATCCGGTTGAATTTGCTTTCACCGAAATAATCTTTCAGCAGAGTTTCAGCAGGTGAATCGAGTTCACACGATATTGTCAAATCACCGGAAAGCGCATCATCAACAGTGTAGTCCGATGATTTTTTGGCGACGAATCCGTAAGAGAGGTCGATATGGAAATCGGAAAAATCAAAAACTTTTCTGCTTCCGTTTGTAACAACAGCCCACGACATTAAATCAATGACACCTTTATCAAGGTCTGTCTGATAATCCGATGTCTTCACATAATTAAATGTAATATTCTTGTTTTCGGCTATCCAATTAAGCACATCAATCCCAACCCCTTTGGGTTCGCCTGTTGCCAAGTCGGTGGTCGAGAGAATATTATTACTTTCACTGAACCCTACATTGTAGGTTTCTTTCTCCTGAATGCACCCTGCAGAGATAATTATCAAAGCGACTGCGAGAAGTACCGCAAGAATTAATGTTTTTTGTCTCATTTCACTTATATTTAAATAAGTCAGGATTGTTTATTAATCTATTGTGAACTAAGCGTTACTTATTGGGGCTGTCCAATCGTAAAAAAATTGTAGTAGATTTGTTTCCTTTTTTTCTTAATGCCCAAGAAAGTCATACTCCTTATTAACAGAAATTCAAGACGAACTGAATCTTTTCGATGCAGTACAGTGTCTCGCCACAAAATTCAGAGAAGCAACAGTACAACAATCCCAACATCAAAATCTTGTTCAATGGATTTTTTCACGATTGGACAAGCTCAATATCCTCGCGCTGAGATTAGACGCGGGTATTAAATATTCATGACGCTAATAATTTAGAGATATCGATGGAGATTAAGATTACCTCTAACACGAGAAACGAGCTGTTAAGCCGCAGTGAGGTTGCATTCGTCGCAAACTACGACGGCGCAACCCCCAAACGTCTTGACATCAGCGCAAAAATTGCTGCTCTTCAAAACGTAGCTGTAGAAAACCTTGTCCTTTCACCTTTGAAAGGTAAATTTGGAGTAAGAGCTGTAGAAGGCATTGCCAGAATCTATGATTCACCTGAAGCACTGAAAGCAACCGAGCGCGAATACTTAATCGCACGCGGACAGCCCAAAGCTGAAGCTGAGGAGGAGTAAAAATGGCAGCAAAGAAACCAGCAAAAAAAGAGGCAGCAAAGCGCAGCGCTCTTTACTCCGTTGACAACCAGGGAAAAGCAACCGCAACACACAAGACATGCCCCAGATGCGGAGCAGGTGTGTTCATGGGCGAGCACAAAGACAGATTCGCCTGTGGAAAATGCGGTTACACCGAGTTTAAGCAATAAGATAAAATCATGCCCGAAAAAAGGGTTTTAGGTATTGAAGGGACAGCATGGAACTTCAGTGCCGCTATTTTTGAAAAAGATTTGGTCTGCCTTCACTCAGCGCCGTATACTCCGGTATCGGGCGGAATACATCCTCGTGAAGCAGCACAGCACCACGCAAGCGTAGCATCCGATGTAATCTCACAGACACTTGCAGAGGCGGGCGGAAAAATAGATGCGGTTGCATTTTCAATAGGACCGGGTTTAGGTCCTTCGCTTAGAACCGCGGCAACAACCGCGAGAACTCTCGCGCTGAAATTCAACGTCCCGTTAATCGGCGTAAATCACTGCGTCGCGCATGTTGAAATCGGACGCTGGTACACAAAATTCGAAGACCCTATTGTCCTTTACGCATCAGGCGCAAACACTCAGGTTCTCGGTTTTCTTAATGGAAAATACAGAATTTTCGGCGAGACGTTAGATATCGGTCTGGGAAACGCGCTTGACAAATTCGCAAGAAGCCACAATCTGCCTCACCCGGGCGGACCTATAATTGAAAATCTTGCGAAGTCTGGAAAATATATTCATCTGCCTTACACTGTCAAGGGAATGGATTTGGCATTTTCGGGTTTGATGAGCGCGGCAAAAGATGCGAGCACTCGCGGAGAAAAAATGGAAGATGTTTGTCATTCTTTTCAGGAAACCGCGTTTGCGATGTGTGTTGAAGTAACCGAGCGCGCTCTGGCCCACACAGGAAAAGATCAGGTAATTCTTGTCGGCGGTGTGGGAGCAAACTCGCGTCTACAGGAAATGCTCAGGACAATGTGTGAAGAACGCGGTGCTCAGTTTATGGCACCTCCCAGAACATATATGGGAGACAACGGCGCTATGATTGCCTACACCGGAAAAATAATGCTTGAAGCAGGTTCAACGATTTCAATTGCCGATTCGGTTGTAAATCCGTATTACCGCTCAGATCAGGTTGATGTAACCTGGAGAAAAGACGCGGGCGATTTATTTTCAAACGGTCAGTCCGAAACCGCAGAACGCGGAGCGGAAGCTTCTGTTGATTTAAGCGGTGCTGATGCTGTCAAAACCCGTCTTTCAAAAGGCTACCGCGTGAAAGAACTCGACGAGCATTTAATTACAGAAAGAACACGCGCCGAAGCAAGAATAATTTCTTCAGCGCGTCGCGGTGGAGTACCAGTTCCAATAATCAGAGACGTTACCACGCACTCAATAGTTATGGAAAAACTCTCCGGCGACGTTTTGAAATATATTATCAACGAGGTTCACGCAAAAGAAGCAGGTGTCACTGTCGGGAAACTTCACTCAAGCGGAATTGTTCACGGCGATTTGACCACTTCGAATATGATTTGGCAGAACGGCAGAGTTTATCTCATTGACTTTGGTCTGGCGCAGACTACGGATGAAATCGAACCGCGCGGTGTTGACCTTCATGTTTTGTTCCAGACGCTTGAAAGCACAACCGAAAATCCTGAAGCTCTTCGCTCTGCATTTATTGACGGATACCGTTCATCATTTGATGAGGCTGACGCCGTTCTCGAACGTGAACACGAAATTGAGTTGAGAGGAAGATATCTTTGATTACTGTTGTTACCGGAAATAAAAATAAAGCTGCTGAGGTTGCGGCATTTTTTAATGGCGTTGAAGAGGTTGCTCACATCTCTTTTGAAACTATCGAGCCTCAGTCGGATTCTGTTTCGGAAGTCGCGGAGGAAAAAGCAAGACAGGCTTATTCTGCACTGAAGAGACCTCTTATTGTTGACGACACAGGACTATTCATTGAAGCCCTGAAAGGATTTCCAGGAGTTTACGCGGCTTACGTTTTGGATACTGTTGGAAATTCGGGAATTTTGAAACTCATGGAAAATGTTTCCGAAGAAAACAGGAAAGCGTATTTCATGACCTCTATTGCTTTTGCTGACGAGGATGGTATTCATACTTTTGAAGGCAGAGTTGACGGAACAATTGCTTGTAAACCGCGCGGAGACTTAGGATTTGGTTATGACCCAATATTTGAGGTATCAGGAAAAACTCTTGCGGAAATGGATATGTCTGAAAAAAATTCCATATCTCACAGAGCAAGGGCTCTTATGATATTCAGAGACTGGTATCTGGCTGAAAAACAAATTTGAATCTTTTTTAAAACACAAGCGAGACTCCTGTATTCAGTTAAGAATACAGGCGGCTGGGGATTAGTTCATCAGGAAAAACCCGTGAACGCCGAAAGAGGGGTTTCAGCTTACAGCGGTTATGTCTCTTATTAAAAGATATATCCGAGAGGTAATAAAGGTTTCTTTGTGAAAGCCGTATGCGGTTATTTTTTGAGAAAATCGAACTGCATTACTCGTAAAGATTTAAACTTATACGATTAACAAATATAATAGGTTTCAAGATGAAAATAAAAGGTGTCAGAATAACGGTCTCGCCTATGCACATAACTATTGTTGTGTTTTTCATAGTTCTCTTTATCTTTGAGTTTTTTATAACCGGATACCAGTCTATGTATCTTTTTTGGGGAATTCCTTTAGCACTGCTGCTTTTGGTTGTTCCGCTTATCAACAGTTACAGCGTCGGAAAACAGTATGTCAAGCTCCTGCCCGAATATGAGCGCGAGGCTAAGCCTTGCAGAATTAAACAGATTGGCGCGGGAACTGCGGGAAGACCTGTAAGGGTTGAGGGAGTTGTTCAGAGCAAAAAAGGCGGATTTATCGGAAGACCTGGATACAAAATCTTTGACGGAAGCGGTGCTGTGATTGTTCAGAGATCTAATCCGTTCGATATAGAAATCAAGGTGGGAGATAATATTCAGGTTGTCGGAATGGTTACCAGACGTTTCGCGTTTATCGGTAATTATGTTGTTCACGCAATCGGGGCAAAGATTATTGAGAATCATTCTGAAATTGATGTTGAGATGAATAAAGATATCAAAATCAAGAAATATAATTAATCTCAGATTCTATTTTTTTATTTTCAGATACGATTTGATTTAGATCCATTCTGCTGAATGTATGGCAGCTTTGAAAAAACATACTTGAAAGGCTCTCGGAGCAAAAAATAATTCCTGCATAATTGCCACTATACAAATCATATTAATATCACAACTCAATTAAAAATTATGAATCACAAGATAGTTCTGTACTCGCTTGATGGCTGTCCTCACTGCAAAAACGTCAAGAAGTTCTTCAAGAGCAATGGAATTGACTACATAAACCGCGACGTCGGAGAAAGCGACGCAGCGGCAGAAGAGGCTGTGAAAATCTCCGGGCAGATGGGTGTTCCTGTAACCGTAATAGACGACGAGACTGTTATAGTGGGCGATGACATAAGACAGCTTAAGGCTCTACTTCTTGAACCCGAAGGAAATGACATCTCAAAGAAAGTCTATGACTTAATTATAATCGGTGCAGGAGCTTCGGGTTTATCTGCTTCGATTTATGCAGCGCGAAAAAATATTGATTTTATCGTCGTGAGCGGTTCGGTCGGTGGAATGGTAAAGCAGAGCGCAGTGGTTGAAAATTTCCCGAGCTACCCTGAAATCTCCGGAGAAAAGCTGATGAACAAAATTTACGAGCACGCAAAAAAAGCGGGCGCGAATTTTGTTGACGACGCGGTAACAGGAATCATAAAAGAAGACGGGCTTTTCAAAATTGATACGATAGGCTCAGGAACTCTTTCGTCAAAAACTGTTATCGCAGCAACAGGCAGAAGCCCAAGACTTACTCAGGCAAAAGGCGAGGACGAATTTTTCGGAAAAGGTGTTGCTATTTGTTCAACCTGCGACGGACCTCTTTACAAACGTAAAACGGTTGGTGTTCTCGGCGGAGGAAATACTGCTTTTGACACGGCAATAGATATGGCAGACATAGCCAAAGAGGTTCACATGATTGTCAGAGGAGATATTAAAGCCGATGAAGCTTTAGTAAGCAAACTGAAATCAAAAAAGAATGTCGTCTATCATTACGGATTTGAGATTGTCGAGTTCGGCGGAAACAAAATGCTTGAATTCATAAATCTGAAAAATCTCAAGGACGGCAGTATCGAAAAAATACAGCTCAGCGGGCTCTTCCTTGGAATAGGTCTTGATGCGAATACAAGAATCTTTGATGGGTTTGTAAATCTGAATAACTCAAAAGAGATTGTTATTGACCAGAACTGCAAAACAAACGTTGACGGGTTTTTCGCGGCAGGCGACTCAACATCTGTATTTGCAAAACAGCTGACTTCGTCTGTTGGTGAGGGAGTAAAAGCGCTTATTTCAGCGGTTGAGTATTTGAAAAATAATTAATAATTTTTTTCGTGATGTACCCAAAGGTCAAAAGAGAAAACAAAACTCAATAATAAATAATCAAAAAAAATTTACTCGTAGATCTGGCACTCGTCAATCTTTGTATAAGAAACGAGTTCTGAATCTGCGAAGTGGATTTTAATTTCGCGTGCTGCACTTTCAGGTGCATCGCTTGCGTGGATAACGTTCTTACCGATTGAAAGAGCGTAGTCTCCGCGCACTGTTCCCGGGTTTGCCTCAAACGGATTTGTTGCACCGTTCATCTTGCGAACGGTAGCAATAACATTCTCGCCTTCAAGAACAAATCTGAAAACAGGTCCGCTTGTGATGTATGCCTTCATTGACGGATAGAACGGTTTTGCCAGGTGCTCCTCGTAGTGTTTATCTACGATAGCATTGTCTAAAACACCGAACTTTGCGGCAACAATTTTGAACCCCTTCTTCTCGAAGCGGGCTAAAATCTCACCAACGAGACCTCTTTGGACTCCGTCAGGTTTAATCATCACAAAGGTGCGTTCCATTTAATTTACTCCTTACCGCGTGCCTTTCTGCCGGCGGCTGTCCATGCAACCTTTCTCGGAAGTCTACCGAGTCTGTAGTTGCTCTGGCATTTTGAGGAGCAGAAATAAAAGACTGCACCGTCTTTTCTTACAAAGAGCTTGCCTGTTCCGGGCTCTAACTGCTTTCCACAGTAACTGCAGGTATAAACATCTACCATTTTAAATCACCGTCTCGAAAGTTTCTTTGCTTCGCGCTCTGTTTCCATAAGCATTAAGATGTCACCCTCACGGATTGGACCGAAAGTATTGCGTGTGATGATACGTCCCTTGTTGGGTCCGTCTAAAACACGGCACTTAATCTGTGCTGCCTCTCCGTGCATACCGGTAAGACCGATGACTTCTATGACTTCTGCCGGCGTTGCATCATCAGCCATGGATTTATCCTCTCAGGGCCTTAATCTGGTTGCCAAGGTCTTCAACGATTTCCTTGCCTTTGCCGACTTTTACAATTGCAACTGCAGTGCATCCGACAGTGAGACCGCATGCGGCTCCGATGTCTGCCTGCTTGTTGATGAAAATAAACGGAATCTGCTTTTCGTCTGCAATTCCTGGGATGTGCATAACGATTTCTTCCGGTGCAACATCTGCGCCTATTAAAACGAGTGCTGCTGTTCCGCGCTCGATTGCCTTTGTTGCTTCGTTTGCGCCTTTCTTAATCTTTCCTGTGTCACGTGCAAGCTCAAGAGCTTCTAACGCTTTGTTCTGGAGTTCTTCCGGAACTTCAAACATCTGGTATATTTTTGCCATAAGTTAATCACTTCACTCGAGAGACTGTTAATCTCTGTCATCGCTCATCAGCGGTAAAACAGTTTCAGATAATATATCCTGCTGTATATCTACACGTTGTTCAGCGTAACTATATTTATGGGTCGCTATCTGTGATAAATGTAATGGCACGATGTGCTTTAATGTTGTGAGCCAGTCCAATGCGGAAAACTTTAGGTTTCTTAGTTGAGGCGAGATGCTTTATCATATTTATCTGAGCAAGCCCCAGACTTGCGAGTCAAGTGAAACACTTGAGAATTTTTGATTTGTGAATCGTTATGTATCCTACACTAACAAATTATCTGACAACAATTATTCATAGATTAATTTATACCGTAAATTCTACTATTGGACAGACTCAGTAAAGCAGGTTAACGCGGCTGCATTTTCTTAATAGATTTCATTCTCCGCCTCATTTTTAAAATATCGGCTGCCATACCTTTAATGTCTTTGAACTTTATGGTTGTGTTTGACCCTTGAGTCCAATTCACAGGGAATTCTTCGATTTTCAGCCCTTCTAATTGCGCGAGGACGAGCAGTTCTGTATCCCAAAACCATTGGTGTGCCCTAATTTCTTTTACGAGTTCTTTCAGGAC
>JAUNXW010000067.1 GCA_030539595.1 Methanocorpusculum sp.
CAAGTTCATTGTCGGCCATTTTAGAAATGCTCCTCAATTCTTATAAGTTCATTTAGTTTGGCAATACGTTCGCCGCCGACAACACCGCTCTTCATGAAACAGCAACCGAATGCTGTTGCAAGGTGGGCTATTGTGTTGTCAGTTGTCTCACCTGAACGGTGGCTCATAACACACTCGTATCCATAATCATGGGCAAGGCTTATTGTGTCATAAGTGTCTGTCAGGGTACCGATCTGATTGGGTTTAATCAGAACACAGTTGCATGCTCCTTTGGTAATGCCTTCTGTAAGTCTCTCGACGTTTGTAACAAAGAGGTCATCACCGCAGATAAGAGTGTCGCGGTCTGAAACAGCTTCGGTCATCTGTGCAAACCCGTCGAAATCTTCTTCCTGAATCGGATCTTCAACGTAGATAAGATTGTACTTGTCAACCAAATCTCCGATGTATGCAATCTGTTCCTCAGTAGTTAGCTTTGCGTTCTTATAGATGTATCTCTGTTCTTCTGCGTTCCAGAGTTCGGAGGCAGCTACATCAAGCCCCATGCGGACTTCAATTCCTGTGTTATCATAAACTTTGCCGACGGCTTCGTTTACAATTTCAAATGCTTCAAGGTCTGCAATGTGCGGTGCCCATGCTCCCTCGTCGCCCTTACCGCAGCCGTTGCTGCGCGACTTTAAAATCTCTTTTATGGTCTTGTGGACAAGCGCGTTGGTAAAGACTGCTTCCGATGCGTTTGACGCACCGGTTGGAACAATTAAGAATTCCTGAATATCTGTTGCGTTGACTGCGTGAGCACCCCCGCCGATTACATTTCCAAGCGGCAGCGGTGTGTCTTTGATGAAAGCTCCTCCGAGATACTGGAAGAGTTCAACATTCATTGCGCTTGCCGCTGCCTTTGCGTTTGCAAGGGAAAGGGCTACCGCAACGTTTGCTCCGATACCTGACAGGTCGTGTGTTCCGTCAATCTCATGAAGAGCTTCATCAAAGCCCCTCTGGTCAGCTGCGTCAAGCTCGATGAGTTTCGGAATGACATTTTCAAAAGCTTCCGCGACTGCTTCATCGCACGGTCTTACTTTAGCCTCGTAGATACCTGTAGAGGCTCCGCTCGGTGCGCAAGCTCTTCCGAATCCGCCGGAAACAGTTGTAATCTCAGCTTCTACTGTCGGATTACCGCGCGAGTCGAGAATTGTTCTGAGATAAATATCTGAAATCTCGGTCATAATTATAAAACCTCAACCTTGTGTCCTATGGTGCGCTTGACAGTAATCGGAACTCTGTCCGCGTCAAACTCCTCAAGAGCAATCTCAAGCGGGTCAATCTTTGCTGTTTTAACAAGAACCGGAGCTCCCATCGAAACCTGCAAAGCGCGTGCGCCTACAATCCTGGCGCGTTCATATCTTGTGTACTTCATTAGAAAATCACATCCATAAATAGGGGAGAAAAAAATGGGGCTGCTGAGATTCGAACTCAGGTCACTACGTCCCGAACGTAATAGGATGGTCCAGGCTACCCTACAGCCCCTCTAATTCTCAGCCTCACTCAGGTGTACGGATACAACTCATCAACAGTTTCCTTATGTGAAAGAAGCATTCTCCTGCAACAGTAGCGCTCCAATCCAAGCGAATCAAGAACTTCCTTCGGATCTTCTCCAAGGGCAATTCTCTGCTGATATTCTTCCCACACCGTGGAAATTACTTTTCCGCAGGTGAAACATCGAACTGGTATCATAAGTTATCTTTTTGTCCTTATTAAATTATTGAATTGAGGTTTTAAAAAACCCCAACAGATTCATTGTTCTGTACTTAACGATATGATTTCTGGAAGCGTGCACGAGCACTGTGGCAGTGCGGTTTCTTTGATTCTTTCTGACGGGAATCATTAACAAGTAATGTTCTGTCGTAAGAAAGATAGACTTCCTTAATCTTAGGGTCGTTTGTCCACGAGAGGATTCCTCTGCCAAGCGCTGTTCTTACAGCTTCTGCCTGACCCATAACTCCTCCGCCAGAGACCTCAATATCGACATCAACGTTCTCAACCGAGCCCGGTGCAAGTGCAATTGCCTCTGAAATCTTCATTCTGATGATTTCATTTGAATAGACTTCTAACGGAACCGAGTTGACTCTGACTCTGCCTTTGCCTTCGCGGAATGTTGCTCTGGCAATTGCTGTCTTTCTTTTACCGCTGGTATTAACAATCTTCATTTCAAATCACCTGAATTAGAATTTTGCTCCGAGGTTCTTGCTTATCTCGCTGAGCGGGATGTAGCGCGCGCCGCTTAAGCGGTTACGGTGTGCTGCTTCCAGAACTTCTGCTTCGGCATCTTTGAGTTCGTAAGGAACACCGACATATGCTTTTACACGACGGAAAGCTGCTGCTCCCGGGCGTGTCTTGTATGGAAGCATACCGCGGATGGTTCTTTTGACGATGTGGTCGGGACGTCTTGGGAAGAAAGGTCCTCCCTCGACTGAACCTCTTGTGCGTCTGGTGTAGTATTCCTTAAGAATTGTGCCGCGGCTGCCCGAAACAATTACCTTCTCAACATTGATAATAGCAATTTCTTCACCGGCAAGCGTGCGTGTTGCAACGATACTCGATAATCTTCCGAGAAGGAGATTTTCTCCGTCAATAACTGTAACCATATTATTCACCTCAGGATTCTTACGCGGCTTCCTTTCGGATTTGCTGCAACGAGTTCTTCAATTGTCATACATGTGCCTTTGGCAGACACGATTTTGTCGCGTGCTGCGTCAGAGAAGTTGAGTGCTGCAACTTTTACTGAAGCTCCGATTGTTCCTGCGGCAAGAACTTTGCCAGGGACAATTATAATCTCATTCTCTTTTGCGTAGCGGTTTATTTTTCCGACGTTAACTTCTGCGTGGTTCTTGCTTGATGTGTCTAAACGACCTGCAATTTCGCGCCAGACGTTTGCCTCGTTGTCACGGGATGCTGCTTTCAGCATTCTGATTAAAGACTCGAGGCGCGGGTTTGTTTTATTCATTTACAGTCCCTCCTGTAATGCTTCTATTAAATCTGAAGATTTTGATTTGATATGCAGCAATGCTTTTTCGATGATTTCCTTAACAGGCAGTGAGCCGTCGCTTTCGACAATAAAGATGAACTTTGTGCTGTCGGCGCTGATTTTTATTGCAGGCTCTTCTACTCCGCTGTCTTTGCATGCATTTTCGCAAAGACGGCACATTGAGCAGTCCTTTTCCTTGCTTTCTCCGCTTACACTGCGAATGGCTACTTTGTTCGATTCAATCTCAAGAACGTCGCGCGGGCATTCGGCAACACATTTTCCGCAGCCGTCACAGTTGTCTGTAATTGTGATAACCGGAAATTCTTTGTATCCGCATGCAAGAGTCGGCTGCCATTTGGCATGCTCTTTTCCGTAGTTCAGTTCTGCGGTTGCTTCAAGAACAATTTTCTGTCCTTCCCATAATTTGACGATTGGAACATTGTCAAATACAGGTACGGCTTTTTCATCCATTGAGACAAGGTCTCCGGATGTAACCATCTTCGGACCTTCAACGCTTAAGGTGTATGTAACTGTGCAGTGCGGGCATCCGCTTCCGCCGCAGGAACATTCGGTTCTTGTAACGTATTGTGAAAGGTCTGTCTTGATTGGGATAAGTCCGATTCTGTGGGCTAACATTTCATCAAAGAGAACACTTGTGTTGTCGTAGATACGTATGTCTTCAATAGCGAGAGTTGGGACTTCACCAATCATTGAGCGACGGAGAGTGTTAGCAAATGCAGGTGTCGCTCCGTGTATTGTAAAACGTGCGACTGTATCATCGAGCCTGCTGAATACCAGATCCATTCAGACTCTCCTGCCTCTGCGTCCGCCTTTTACACGAATTGTGTCGTGCGGTACAGGAGTCACGTCTTCGATTCTTCCAATGCGGATTCCTGCACGGGAAAGTGCACGAATTGCTGCCTGTGCTCCAGGTCCCGGTGACTTCTGTCTGCCGTTTCCAGGTGCTCTTACACGGATGTGAAGACCGGTGATGCCTTTGTCTTTTGCTGCCTGCGCAATGTTGATTGCCATCTGCATTGCTGCATAAGGTGATGATTCATTGCGTGCCTGTTTAACAACCATTCCGCCGCTTGATTTGCAGATTGTTTCTGCACCGGATAAGTCGGTTACGGTGATAATTGTGTTGTTGAATGATGCAAAGATATGGGCAATTCCCCATTTTTCAGCTGTTGCTTCGTCTGCCATGTTTATGCCCTCTGGTTCTGCTGGTTCATGATGCGCTGGCGCTCACCGTTTGCTTCGTCTGAGAAGCTGGATGTTGCGTAGTATTCAATAGCTGCTTCATCTGCAACACTTACCATGTAGCTTGGAATACTTACACGCTGACCATTGATTGCAATGTGTCCGTGTGTAATTAACTGGCGTGCCTGTTTCGGGCTGCGTGCGAGACCTTTTCTGTAGACAATTGTCTGAAGGCGGCGCTCTAAGATATCTTCAACTTTCATTGAAAGGATGTCATCCATTGCTGCGTTTGCCCCGATAAGACCGTAGCGCTGAAGGGTTCCGATAAGTTCGTCGCGGCGTGCTGCTGTCTTGGGTGTTTCTCCCATAGCAGAGGTCATTGCGAGAACTTCACGTGCTCCGCTTCTGTGTTTTCTTAAAACTTCTGTCGCTCTCCAAATCTCACGCTTGTTACGAAGTCCATAGGTGATTGCAAGAACACGTTCTGACTCGATACGTGCCTTTTCAAACCGGCGTTTAGGAGATGAGTACTGTTTTGTATTTTTTCCTGGATATCCCATTTAAATCACCTTATTTCTGACCCGGGTTTCTTGTCTTTGAAACACCGACAATCTTTCCGAATCTGCCTGTGGATTTCGTACGCTGTCCGCGGACTTTGAGACCATTCTCATGACGAATTCCGCGGTAGCACCGCATTTTCTTCAAGAGGTTTAAGTCGTCTTCCTTGGCTAATGCAAGGTCGCTGCCGTAGAGGTGTTTCTGTTCTCCAGTGTACACATCTACCGGGCGGTTGACCATCCATTTCGGCACTGAAGCGGGATATGCAACTACCTCTCTTTCAAGTGCTGCAACCTGCTCATCATTTAAAAGACCCATTGTTTCGTGGGTGTGGACGCCTGCACGGCGTGAAATGATGAGTGCTGCGTGGAGGCCGATGCCCTTTATGCCTGTCAGCGCAAGCTGAACCGGCTGGGTACCGTCCAGATCAGTATTGATGATCCGCACAAAGTATTTTAATTCTGACTCTTCAACCATTGTTTGACCTCTCAGATAGAGAGTTTGTGAAATTGCTGCGTGTAAAGCGCAGACGGAGGGATTTGAACCCTCGAGTCCCAGGGGGACACAGGTTTAGCAAACCTGCGCCATACCAGGCTTGGCTACGTCTACTAATTAACTCCGCATCTATCGTATTTCTACGATTTGACACTCGCAGTTCGTAATCGGAACTGCTCCACTAAACTGAGTGCTCTATTACATAGGAGTTGAGACAATATAATACTTTGTGAACGATGCAGAGTTGATGAATAGTTTGCCCAACCTCATCATCAAATCTTATCCAACGGATTTTTATCACGATTAAACAAACTCCATACATCATCCGAATCAATTAACGAAATTGATATTTGATAACGTTGTAATATACGATACATGACAGACATAATCTTCATAACCGATATTCACGGGAAAACGGATATTGCCTCATCCATTTTTGAAAAAGAAGACCCGGACTATGTTTTAATCGGCGGAGACATAACAGACCTCGGTCAAAGCCTTGAAAAAGTAATACCTCTGATGGCAGACATTGCCGCACCTACTTTTGCAGTCCCGGGAAACTGCGACAGCAGAGGAATTATATCTGTAATTGAAGCCTCGGACGCTGTTTCAATTCACAACAAAACAATAGACATAGGAGACATCACCCTTACGGGAATAGGCGGCTCAAACAAAACTCCATTTGACACGCCATTTGAATACACCGAAGAAGAAATCGATGAAATGCTTTCCCCGCTTGTATCAAAAATGAAAAAGAACCGTTGGAATATTCTCGTAAGCCACGCACCGCCTTACGGGGCTCTTGACGAAGTCGCTTTGGATGTGCGTGTGGGCTCGCACTCAGTAGCAGAATACATCAAAAACTTTGACATAGTCTGCTGCGGTCACATCCATGAACAGAAAGGAATTGCAGAACTTGAAGGAAGAATCTGTGTTAACCCGGGTATGTGCAAAGAAGGCAACTATGCCGTAATAACTTTGGAAGAAGATGAAGACCCGAAGATTGTTTTGAAAAACATTAACGACGAAGAATAAATCCTTTTTTTACACCGAATACTGCTAATATGGCTCATGTCATTGTATCTCACTATAGATTTATTCACTAATACAACCAATATAACTAACCGCGAATATGAACTCAATAGAATTAGACGCAAAATACTACATGCCCTGCTTCGGACGGTCAATGAAAATTGTCAAAGGCGAAGGATGCAATGTATGGGACGATAAGGGGAACAAATACTTAGACTTAGTAGCGGGAATAGCAGTCTGTTCAACCGGACACTGCCACCCGGAAGTAGTCGATGCAATATGCCGCCAGGCTCACGAGCTTATACACTGCTCAAATCTATACTATATTCCCGGTCAGGCGGAACTCGCTGAAAAAATCAGCAAAGCCGCGGCACTTGACGGAAAAGTATTCTTCGGAAACAGCGGTGCGGAAGCAAACGAAGCTGCAATGAAGCTCGCAAAGATTCGCACGGGACGCAATAATTTTGTCTCGTTCGCACACGACTTTCACGGAAGGACAATCGGTTCACTTGCGGTAACACACAAGCCTGCAATCAGGGAACCGTTTGAGCCGCTTGGAATAAACTGTAAGTTCCCCGAATACGGAGAGCTTGAAGGACTTAAAAACGCAGTAAACAAAGATACAGCGGCAGTCATCTTTGAGCCGATTCAGGGAGAAACAGGAGTAATAATTCCAAATGATGACTTTCTCCCGGGGATAAGGGACATCTGCGACGACGCAGGCTGCTTAATGATCTGCGACGAAGTCCAGACAGGTATGGGCAGGACAGGAAAATGGTTTGCATTCCAGCACTCAAACGTAAAACCGGACATTATCTCAATTGCTAAAGGAATCGCTTCGGGAATTCCGATGGGAGCAATTGCCGCCGTTGACGGACTTGAGTTTACGAAAGGTCAGCACGGAAGCACATTTGCAGGCGGTCCTATAGCCTGCGCCGCAGGAAACGCAACCTACGGAATCATCGAAAAGATTCTTCCGACAATCGCGGCAAAAGGTGAGTTGTTCAAAAAAGGTCTTGCAAAATTCAACCCAAGGGTACGCGGACTTATGGTCGGATTTACAGCAGGCGACAAAGCTACAGATATTCAGGAATACTGCAAAGAACACGGCATATTAATCAACGTCGCAGGAGATGGAAACATCAGGATTGTTCCGCCTCTTGTAATATCAAACGCAGAGATTGAGTACGCGGTAAAGGTTATAAATGAATCAGTTAGTTCGCTCTGAGTATTCCAAAGCAGGATACGTCTTTGCCGCATCGGCTGAATCCATAGCAAAAAAATACGGGTTCGATAAAATCGCAAGACTTGCGAGCAATGAAAATCCGTATCCGCCTTCGGATAAAGTTCTGAAAGCCGCAGCCGACGCACTCGGCTGTGCCAACAGATATCCAGACCCCTCGGCAGCTGATTTCAAAAATGCTCTCCGCAGATATATCTGCGACGCGCCCGTTGTCACATCCGGTCTCGGTATGGACGGAGTAATTGAAACCGTCATCAGAACACTGGTGAACCCAGGGGACAAAGTCGTAATTTCAACGCCGACATTTTCAATGTACGGGATTGCGGCAAGAGCCGCGTTTGCAAACGTTGTAAACGTTGCGAGAGACTCAAACTTCGATGTGGACGTCGATAAATTCATCGCAGAGGCAAAGCACGCAAAACTTTCTTTCCTCTGCACGCCGAACAACCCGACGGGAAGCGTTACCTCTGTCGAAGATATTGAAAAAATCCTTGAGCACATCAGAGGAGTTTTGTTCCTCGACTGCGCCTACTGTGAATTTTCCGACGTCGACTACACGCCTCTTCTTTCGCACGACAATCTCATAATCGGCAGAACTCTATCGAAAGTTTACGGACTTGCAGGGCTTCGCGTGGGTTACGCGTTTGTTCCAAAATGG